>CAZTAW010000049.1:0-16537 GCA_964611705.1 uncultured Bacteroidales bacterium | reverse complement strand
GAGGAAATTTATGAATTTTAAACAAATTGGAATCATTGTCTTGGTCTTGTCAGTTGCATGGGGTTGTCAACAGAGCAGTGATAAGCAGGAAGATAATACTGAATATGAAGGTACCTCACCAGAGGAACAGAAACAATCTCCCGGTCAGACTCAACAAAATCCAAATCAATTTCAACCCCAACAACAGGTAGGCGAAATAAGTGATAAAGAGTTACAGCAGTTTGTTTCTGCTTCTCAATATGTTCAGGTAATAAATCAACAAGCACAACAAGAAATGGTTACTGCTGTGGAAAAAGAAGGATTGCAAGCGCAGCGTTATAGTGAAATTCAGCAAGCGCAGCAAAATCCAAATCAGGAGGCTGACGCTACTGATGAAGAGTTGAAACAATATGAAGCTGCTACCCAAGAGTTGCAAAAAATTCAGGTTCAGGCTCAACAACAAATGCAAAAGAAACTCAATGAAGAAGGATTAACCGAAAGCAGGTTTCAGGAAATCAGTATGGTTCTTCAGAGTGATCCTGAATTACAGGAAAAGTTTCGGGCAATTCAGCAACAAACAAATTAGTTTTATTTATTAATCTTAAAATCCAAAAATTATGCTTAAAATGAAAAAAATCACAAGTTTACTGTTATTTACCTTGATAGGCGTCATGACTGCTTTCGCTCAATCCGAGCAGCAAAAAGAAGTATCTGGAGAGGAGCTAAAACAATTTGCCTCTGCATTCCAACAAGTACAAACAGTCAATCAGCAAGCACAACAAAAAATGGTTAGTACTGTTGAAGAAGAAGGGCTGGAAGTTCAGCGATACAATGAAATTCAGCAAGCGCAGCAAGACCCAAATCAGGAGGATAACGCTACCGATGAGGAGTTGAAACAATATGAAGCAGCTACTCAGGAGTTGGAAAAAATACAAGCACAGGCACAGCAAGAAATGCAGGGTAAAATAATTGAAGAAGGCTTAACGGTAAATCGTTATCAGGAAATAGCTGCCATAGTACAGAGCAATCCTGAATTACAGCAAAAATTACAGGAATATCTACAAGATTAAACTGTTGTTTTATCTGGTCCTTTTTATAGTGGATATCTGAAAGTCAGTCGTGTCCACTGTTTTTATTTTCGTCAGTCGGGGGAGCAGTATTTGTCAACCGTGCATAACGTGTCTTGGGAAGTTATCAGCCGGTCTTTGTGGTTAAAGTCAAAGAAGTTTATGCGAGAGCAATTGGTTGTCTGTCTACTCGCCAGTGTCAACGAAATACTGTTACTGTTTTTTCTTTTTGCGCCCTATTAAACACAACTACTTATATGTTCACCTTTTGTATGTATATCGAACAAAATACTGCAGATATATACACCTTTTGTTGTTTTTATAAGTATCCTTTACAAAAAAAACATCTTACATATTTGCAATAGATATGTGTTTGATAAAAACATAAACTTACGTCAAATGTACATAAATTAGATTATTAAAGCAAAAAATGGTAAATAAAAGAAAGTGGTGATTTACTTTTGCTAAAATTTGAGGATACAAAGTTGCTATTTACACCAGAGAAGTACTTCAAAATTTTAAACTAACCATTGAGCAGAAAAAGATAGCAATCCGACCGGATTTCCGGAACACTTTTGCCAAACTGAATGAAGTTTACATTCAGTATTTTATATATTTTTTAACCATACTAAACAGTTACTGTTCTATCTCACAACAATTTTTCCGCTTATCATCTGATCATTTGTTTTCAATGTATAAATATACACTCCTGCCGGTATTTCTTTCGTATCCCAGACCGTTTCTTCACTTTTGAGTTTGAGCTCAGCAACTGGATTTCCGAAAACATCTCTTATTTCAAGTACAATGTTTCCCCCCATTGGGTGGATTAAGGGGGGTGAAGTTGCTTGAAAAACAACTTTTTCCCCTGCAGGGTTGGGATAAACTTTCATTTTGATATTGCCAGCAGATAATTCTTCCACACCTACACAATTGTAAACCCAGGTCTTTTTTGCTTCCGACCATTCCGATTCACCACAATCGTTATAGCTTCTTGCCGAAATTTCTACTTCTCCCTCGTATTGATGGTTCCAGCTTACATAAACCGAAAGGGAATCCTCAATTAATGTACCTGCCTCTTCCGGCGCTATTTCCCATTCATAGCCCCAGGCTTTTGCAGCAGGGCTGATGGAGTAGGAGCTTGTAGAATCGGTTGTATAGCAGAGTGTATCGGGGCCTGTGGGCTGAATTGGCGTTTGGGGCATGTAAAGGGAGCAGTCTTTGATTTCGAAAAGCCATATATCAATATCCTGTATACCATACAGGTCACATTCAACATCATAAGTAGCAGTGCAGGATTGGCCTGCTATCACATAGTTATAATCACTCTTTTTTAAAACAGAATGACCGCCCCAAAACTTTTCTGTGTTTAACCCACCTATACAATGCTGCCATTCCAGTTCTCCCCCGGGGCTTAGCTTAACAATCCAAATATCATACTCTCCTTTATTTGAATGATTCCCTGATACATCACCGTCATTAGAAGAAGTATTGCCCATAATGATGAATCCTTTATCACTGGTTTGGGTAATATAAACAGGGTATTCGCCATATACTCCTCCTAAACATTTCTGCCAGATAATTTCACCATTAAAGTTAATTTTAAATACCCAGAAATCCATATGTTTGATTTCACCTGGTATGCCATGGAAACCACTTACATCACCGTCATTTGAAGTTGTTGATGCGGCTACAACATAACCATCACACACTTCGATAATATCATGGCCAAGGTCACTATAAGATCCTCCGTAACACAAATGCCTTATCACTTCTCCGGCAAGCGTCAACTCAACAATCCATACGTCTGTCCATGCTGAGGTTCCCATGTGTTCGCAATCGATCATTCCTCCATTCTCCCGGTAAGCCCCAACCATCAAAATAGTATTATCCGAAGTCAGTTTTATTTTAAGCGCATTATCCTGGCCCTGGTTACCCAATGTTTTTTCCCATTCTATTTCTCCAGCACTATCAATTTTGCATAACCATATATCGTTTCGGCCATAATATGTACTTACATCGCCACCCGCATACATGATCCTACCCATCATAAGTAAACCATCATCGGGAGTTAGTATGGCATCGCGTGTACTACATGAGCGATTGCCATAGCTGTTTTCCCAGATAATCTCACCGTTTTTATCAATTTTCACGATCCAGAAATTTCCATCCCGCCCATTTTGTACATCACCATCTGTTGATGTCGAAAAGCTTAATAAATACATATAATTATTATTAATCTTTATAATCTTATCCGGAGCATCCCCTTCGCTTCCGCCATAGCATCTTTCCCAAAGAATATTTCCAATGCTGTCGGTACAAACTATCCATGTGTCACTTGAACCATGATAATTAGTTAAAGAGCTATCATAAGCACCAACCGAAAAAGCAAACATATATTTGTCTTCAGTTTGGATAACACCATATGATCTATCAATATCAACTGTTCCTAAACATTTCTGCCAGGTAATACTATCAACTTGTGTGTACCCTGCTGAACAGACAAATAAAGAAATAAATAGCAATATGATTAATTTGTATTTCATTTTTAACTAGTTTTAAATTTCAGGTGCTGCAGTTTTTTAATGCAACACCTGAAATCAATTTTACTAATTTACTACAATTTTACCGGTTTTTGAAAAACCATTTGAAGTTAAGGTATAGAAATAAATACCTGGCTTTATTGATCTTGTATCCCATAATTGCTGGCTGGTTTTTCCATTTACCTTAAATTCCGTGATCTTCTTTCCCGAAACATCTGATATAATTATATATCCGACTGATTCTTCGCCTATTAATGTATATTTAAACACAGTCCATGAATCTGCAGGATTTGGTTCTGCCCATATATCAAGGCCGGATTCCCGGGATGATCCATTTATTATAGGCGGATGTGAAGTTTTATAATAAGAACTATCGTATTGATTCAGACAATCACAAAAATCATAATTATAAGCATAGTTTAATATATTCCTTGCAATGGTTTTTGCCGAACCATTTGAATAATTAGCATAAAACTCAAGAGAATCAATATCTGTACTATCAAGCTGAAATATTGTTTTATTATTAATCCTCCAGTTGATCTGCATTAAAACCAAATTTTTATAATCATAAAAATCATTCAATTCATCTCCTTGCAGGTCATATAAGGAAGGCATCATATTTAGTAAAGACAAAGCGCTTGCCGTATCGTTTTCGTTAAGATAAGATGAAATAATTTGTTTGTCTGCGTTAATTCCTCCAAGATTATCAAGCCAATTACGATAGTCAGTCATATCCAGTGCAGTATCTGACAAAATACTTCTGATAATATCCTGTGCTGCCTGACACCTGCCGGCATAATATCTTGCCATATCACGTTCTAAAACTGTTTTATAACTTACTTCAGGAGCAGTTTGTCTTAGAATTTCTATCATATAATCAGGTAAGGGATCTTCTTTTTGTTCAAGATATTTTAATAAGGTATCCTCTTTAAGCTCATCAGGATTGCTGGAAAGAATTTCAAGTAAAACATCATCAGGGAATACATCAGTTCTATCAGACATTTCTCTAAGCACTTCCTGTGAAAGGTGCGGAGAATCACCAAGTAGCTGATCACGAAGATCCCACATATCATCAGGTTCTGCAGATTCTATATCATCCAGTTCTGCTTCTGTATCACCCCCATCAATAAGTGATTGATACAAGGGCTCTACTGAGTTATAGTCTGCCAGGTTTTCTGCATAATCGCTTTCTTTTTGTAAACGTTCGCTTGATGTTAAACCAACGGTACCCCCGCCACCATAATGATCAGGGCAATTATATGGATTGGTGCTTATATAAGCATGAAAATAAATAGGATCCAAATAGTAAACAAATATTGGTTCTTCATTAGGACAGGTTTCGCAATAAAACCAGTCAATCGTCTGGGTACCTTCATTTCTTATATGCCAGTCTGCATTTGGTGTGAAAGTGTTTGCAGAAGCATATTCTTCAGTTCCATGATCAGTTCTAATCATTCCATCATCTACTTCCTCAAAAAATGTAACAATAAAATCAACTTCATTATTTGTATTTGTATTACATTGATATTCAACGCCTTGCTGATCAACTCCCGGATTTTTACGGTTTGTTCCCTGTGCATAATTACCATAACTTAATCCATCAAAAGAGTTACGGTAAATAATATCATGGTCCGAAGGGCAATTAAGCACCCTTATCCCCGTATATGTACCGATAGGAGCCGGTGTATATTTAGTAAAGCTGTTGTCTTCAACTGCAAACCCCATAGCATCTTTCATATCTATACCAATTCCATAAGGCACTCCACTGCAATCATCATAAGCATCGGTGAGTTCACTGTAACCTACCTGGAATATGTTGTTAATGATTGTGGCATAATCCACACCGGAGTTAAGTATGCCTATTATATTATTTGTAAACAAAGCTTCTTCCACAGTATAATAATTGGTGTATTGCTCGCTCACTTCAAATGCTTCTATTCCTGAATGGAAACCGCTGAATGAACTGATTATTAAAAAATCGGGATCGCAGGGATTTGTTATATTCGGAGGTTCCATATTGCAAAATGATGTAACTTCAATACCCGCGCTGTAGGCTCCAATTCCCATATTCACTGTTGCAATACCTTGTGTGTTCTCATCGGTATTGTTCAGGAAACAACACCCCTTAAAATCAATATCCCTTACTCCGTGAACATCGGCATGTTTATAAAAGGTTTCGGTATATATATAATCAGTATTTATTAAAAAGGTATCTATTTTAAAATAACTAAGGTTATCCATTGTTAATTCGGGATTAACAGGCAGGTAATTCCGGTAAGGGATAAAATGAACTGATTTGGTATTGTTAATGAAGTTGCTGTTTTTTGATTGGATAATACCTCCTGCAGTACTCCAGTCAACATCCCATTCCTGCCCATTCCATAGTTTCTTGTAAGTGGCAATACCCACTTCGGCATTTTCAACCGAAGAATTGTTAATAAGTTCAATATATCCCTGGTATCTTACATCGTTGTATATATACTGATACATATTAACATCACCCCAGACTTCTATGCCATGCCATTTGTTATCGCATTCAATTATATTTGTAAGTACTGTGTTGTCAACAATAAGGTCTGCTCCCTGTTCAACAATAATTTTGGCTTCTTCACCAAATTGCAAATTGCAGCCCGAAAGGGTAAGCCGGTATCCTGATTTAACTTTAAATCCAAATTCATATCTCTCATCTGTTGTCCAAACCGTATTTTCCTCTACCTCAACAAAATCATGTACCGTATATAAATCAGGCCTTACAACTATTTCAAAAATCACCTCATTAATTCTTCCAAGGGCATCTTCAACAACACATTTATAGGTTCCTTCCGATAGTCCTGTGGCTGTTTCATTCGTATACTGAGGAAGTAAAACCCATCCATCGTTTTGAAATTTGTACCATGTATAAATAAATGGTTCCTCACCCCCAGTGACACTTACTGTGGCAGACCCATCATTCCCACCCGGACATGTGACATATTCTGTATCAACTGTAACCTGAAGGGGATATTTTTTATCATTCTCAGGTAAAGTATAATATCTATCAGTACCGAAATCTTTAAAAGTTCCAACACATTGAAACTGCTCAGGAAAAACAAACTGCTCATCTTCAAAATCACCGGTACCCATATTAATTCTTCCAAGTTGAGAATGCAAGGTTGTATGATTAAACCTAGTTCCATAAATATGACCATCAGGTGCTGTTTGCAAATAGGTTTGGTCATATTCGTTGTCAGAGGTTAGATATTCTGTTATTTGCTCAGTATGGTAATTAACTGCAACAATCCCGGCATCCGAACAGGAAGCATAAATAATATAATCATCAAGTGAAGAGAACTCAACACCTCCAATCCTGCCCAGGTTCAGGTCAATTACCTTATCTGTTCCCTCATCATCAAATATAAAGATTTTATCACATGACTGCTGGTCGGCCGAAATCCATGCAATTACAACATTATCTTCGTCAATTGATTTCAACTCAAGGTTATAGGTATTGAAATCCTCGGTATCAAAAAGTGAATGATCGGAATTAACAATAATTTCCATATTACTAACTCCGCTCTCAGTAACTTTCCATTTTTTTATTCCTGCTTTAAGGGTACCTGACATAGTATTTGCTACAGGAGTGGAAGCATATAAATAACGTGTATCGGAAAAAGCATCAGTAAGCGCAAACGCAACATTTTTATTATGAAAAATTCCACCTAAGATGCATATGGGATCAGTAAAATGGAGTTGGTTGTTTTCAATCCAGAAATCAGTATAACTAAAATGATCATCACCAGCATCATTATATTAATTCCGATTTTAACCAAAAAGTAACCTCAGATACAAAGTTTTTTTACAAGCATCTATTTATCAAAGAATGACAGCTTTTATTCTTAAATTTTACGCATTTATTAAAAAAACTCCTTGAGGCTTTATTGTTGTTTAATCTAAATTTGAGATACTAAAGAAAAAAACCATTGATATACTATCCATAAACCGTGACCACAACCCTCCGGTTTCCTCCCTTGTTTCTGAACTCAGAAAGATAAATACCCTGCCAGGTTCCCAGGTTAAGTCTTCCGTCAGTGATCGGGATGCTTACAGAACTTCCGACAATGGATGCTTTCATATGTGCAGGCATATCATCCGGGCCTTCCATTGTGTGTTGATAATCAGGATCGTTTTCAGGGACTATTTTGTTGAAAATGGTTTCAAAATCAATTCTAACGGATGGGTCTGCATTTTCGTTGATGGTTAATCCTGCGGAAGTATGTTTGATAAAAACATGCAGCAAGCCTTTTTCAGGCAAGGGCCCGGTTTTATTCCGTATTTCATCTGTAATCAGGTGATATCCCCGTGAATATTGTTTTAATGTTATTTCAAATTGTTGTATCATATAAATAATCTATTTGGTGATACCTGCAATTTTTTCCATCATTTCGGTAGTGATTGACTTGGGTCTCTCGAGCGGATATGCCAGCGCTCTGTCCCAGATCACATTTGCCGTAATTCCGATGGCTCTGCCAATACCAAACAATACCGTGTAAAAATCATATTCGCGTACACCGTAATGCCACTGAATCACACCCGACTGGGCATCCACATTTGGCCAGGGGTTTTTTGCCCTGCCATGTTCCTTCAGTATGGGAGGAACAACATGGTATAACAGGTCAACATATTTAAAAATAGGGTCTTCTTTCAAATGCTTCAGGCTGAATTCTCTTTGCAACAAATACCTGGGGTCCGTTTTACGAAGTACGGCATGCCCGAAACCCGGTATCACCTGCCCGGAATTCAACGTATCCCAGACAAATTGTTTCATTTCATCCTGAGTTGGTATTTCACCTCCCATTTTATCCATCAGGTCCTGCAGCCACCTTAGCACTTCCTGATTCGCCAATCCGTGCAAAGGGCCTGCCAGCCCGTTTATCATTGCTGAAATAGAAAGATAAATATCAGATAATGAACTGGCCACAAGATGACCGGTATGGGCACTCACATTTCCGCTTTCATGATCGCTGTGTATAATAAAGTGCATTCGTGAAACATCATCATAGGGTTTGTCTTTTCCCATCATGAAAGCAAAATTTCCGCCCATATCCAGATTGGGATTGGATTGTATGCGGTTTCCGTCGCGGTATAATTTTGCATAAATATAAGATGCTATTTCGGGAAGCTTGGCTAAAAGATTAAGCGAATCTTCATACATGGGCTCCCAATAATCCATTTTATTTACACCGGCATGATATTTTCTTGTAAAAAAACTCTCCCGGTGCATGGTAAGTATGGCTGAAGAAAAAATTGTCATGGGATGACTGCAACAAGGAAAAGCATCAATTACCTCGTAAACATATCTTGGCAAGATGCGCCGCTTCGAGAATTCATCAACAACATCGGCCACCTCCGGTTCGGTTGGTACTTCTCCTGTTAACAGCAGATAAAACAATCCTTCTACAAAAGGCATCTCCGAGCCTTTGGGTTTGGGCAATTTGTCGAAAACTTCGCGGAGGGTATAACCCCTGTACCTGATACCTTCTTCAGGATCGAGGTATGAAATATCCGTAACCAAACATTTCAATCCCCGCATACCCCCTATGATCTTGCCAATGGTAACCTCATCAACCACAACATCTTTGTACTCATTCATCAGACGTTCTGTTCTTGGCCGATGTTCCTGAATTTTTTCGTGCAGTTTTTCTTTTAGTCCAGCCATTTTTATTGATAGTTTAATTTATGGAAAAAGCCGGTTTCAAATTTATTAAAATTTACATATTTTCTATGATTGCGCTCCCGAATTCGGAACATTTTAATAATGTGGCATCTTCCATCATTCTGTGATAATCATATGTAACTTTCTTTTGTGAAATAGTTTTGACGATCCCATTCCAGATCATGTCGTGTACCTCGTTCCATCCCATATATTTAAACATCATAGCCCCCGAAAGGATCACCGATCCCGGATTAACCTTATCCAAACCGGCATATTTGGGTGCTGTGCCGTGTGTAGCTTCGAATATGGCATGCCCACTCTGGTAATTAATGTTTGCGCCGGGAGCAATGCCAATTCCGCCAACCTGTGCAGCCAGTGCATCCGAAAGATAATCACCATTCAGATTCATGGTGGCGATAACATCAAATTCGTTGGCACGGGTTAAAACCTGCTGCAGCGCAATATCTGCAATCACATCCTTGATCAATAGCTTATCCTTCCACTTTCCGTTACCATGCGTTGGCATCAGCTTCATAGCTTCCTCAACCTCGAAAATAATTGTCTGTTTCTGCCCGGCAGTCATCATGTAATAACCCGGCTCAAGAAGCCTGGCATTGTCTTCAGGAGTAATATCCTGATGCTTGTCTTTATTACCAATGATCCAGCTTTCGCGTTGTGTAACAATCTTATCGCGAAACTCGTCCTGTGCCAGTTCATAGCCCCATTGCCTGAAGGCTCCTTCGGTGAATTTCATGATATTACCTTTGTGTACCAGTGTAACAGACTTCCGGTTTTCTTCAAGGGCATATTTTATCGCTGCTCTGACAAGCCGTTTGGAACCTTCTTCGGAAATGGGTTTTATTCCAATACCTGATGTTTTGGGGAAAGGTATTTTGGTAACACCCATTTTATCCTGCAAAAAATCAATCAACTTTTCAACCTCAGCCGATCCTTTTTTGTACTCTATCCCTGCGTAAATATCTTCGGAGTTTTCCCTGAAAATGACCATGTCCACATCGCCGGGTTTCTTTACCGGAGAAGGAACCCCGTTGATATATTTTACCGGACGCAGACATACATAAAGATCCAGTATCTGACGCAAAGCAACATTCAACGAGCGTATACCTCCTCCTACAGGAGTTGTTAAGGGCCCTTTGATCCCCACAAGATATTCTCTGAAAGTATCAATTGTTTGCTGAGGCAACCACTCTCCTGTTTTGTTGAAAGCATTTTCGCCTGCCAGGACTTCAAGCCAGTGAATTTTTCTTTTACCCTGATAAGCCATTTCTACGGCAGCATCAAACACCCTTACTGCAGTAGCCCAAATATCGGGCCCTGTTCCATCTCCTTTAATATATGGAATAACGGGTTGATCAGGTACCACTAATTTACCGGTTTCCTTTGTAATTTTTTTTCCAGTCATTTTTATCTTATAATTTATAAAACTATATAAATTGCTTAATGTAAACAATGAGTTTTTCTTTTTGTTTAAAATAAATGGCTGCTAACAAAATAATCTTATTTGATGGGGTTTGCAATCTTTGCAACAGCTCTGTTCGGTTTATTATCAAGCACGATCACAGGCAGGTATTCAAATTTGGCAGTTTACAATCAGAAGCCGGTAGTGAACTGCTTAAAAACGAGCCCGGACTTCGGGATAGTAATACCGTTATTTTGATTGATAATGGGGAAATGTATACCAAATCAGATGCTTTTATCAGGATCATGCATGATCTGGGCAGACCATACAAATACTTCAGTTTACTGAGAATTATTCCTTCTTTTATCCGTGATTTCTTTTATAAACTAATATCAAAGCACAGGTATAAAATATTTGGCAGAAAAGATAACTGCATGGTACCCGATGATCGCATAAAAAACAGATTTATTTCCGGTTAAGGCTTTCAACAGACTTTTAAAAGTGTTATTTTTGTTTGCAAAGATCACACATCATGCAACAAAAATCTTTATACAGAAACAGGCTCGATACCATTATTGGCGGAGTAGCCGGAGGGATCGGCAAATATCTGAATCTTGATCCCACGTTTATTCGCATACTTTTTGTAATTCTTGCAATTGCAGGAGGTGGCGGATTACTTATTTATGTAATATTATGGGTTGCCCTGCCGCTTGAACCCATAGATTTCAATTCAGAAACCAATGAATTCAGCAATATGGAAAACAAAGAATCAACATCACAAAATCAAAACGATCAGTTTCAGGGGCCACCAGGGCAGCCTGAAAAGCCACAATCGAAAGATGGCAATCTGATCGCAGGGGTAATATTAATTGCCATAGGTGCAATATTTCTGATCAACCGTTTTGCCAGAATTGACTTTGGCGATCTCTGGCCCTTTATACTGCTTGTTGCAGGTATTGTGTTGGTTATCAGAGGATATTCAAAAACAAAGGACCAAACCAAATCCAGGCAGTTATGAGATCAAGACATATTTTCTGGGGATTAATACTGATTTTAATCGGGGCCCTCTTTATTCTGAAAAACCTGGAGATCATTTACTTCTCCTGGGGCGCGCTCTTGCGATTATGGCCCGTATTGTTAATTTTGCTGGGCATTTCACTGCTTCCCATCAAAACGGGGGGTAAATTGCTTTTTTCCGCCATCGCCATTATCATTGCGTTGGTTTTGATGTTCAACAGCGATCATTACTGGCACTGGAAACCTATACGCTTTGGCAATGGATGGTATTTTGGTTATCATCACGATGACTATGAAGAGTACGACTGGCAATCCGAAGAAATTACGGAGCCTTACAATGAAGACATTGGCAAAGCCGTATTGATATTTGATGCAGCTATTGGAGAATTCACCATTAATTCAACAACGGAAGAGCTCCTTGATTTTGAGAAAGAAGGAAATATGGGTCCTTACAGGTTTGCTACCCAGTCGAAAGGCGGGAAATACTATATTACGCTTGACCTGAAAGATAATTTTTTACGGGGTTCAAAACTCAGTAATAAGGCCAACGTAAAACTGAACAAAAACCCGGAATGGGAACTGGATATTGATGTTGCAGCAGCAGATATTGAAATGGACCTCACCCCGTTTAAAGTCAGGGAATTAAACATTGATGGTGGTGCTTCCGACATTGAGATCAAGCTAAGTGACCTGCTTAATGAAGTAGCTATGAATATTGATGCAAGCGCCTCATCAATCTCCATTCTGATTCCTGAAGATTTCGGATGTGAATTGGATGCAAGCACCGTACTCACAAACCGTGATCTTGAGGGAATGGAAAAATACAAGGATGGTATTTACCGGAGTTTTGACTTCAATAATTCCCAAAAGAGAGTCTATATCAATATGAATGCTGCCATTGCAGATATTTCAATTGAGAAATATTAGCAAATATAAAAACTGTCAGTTTTACCGGAAAATCCTCTGGTACATTATTTGCTAAAAAGGCTTTGTATGGAATATAAGGATTACTATAAATCGCTGGGTGTTAGTAAGGATGCTTCACAGGACGAGATAAAGAAAGCATACCGGAAGCTGGCATTAAAATACCACCCGGATAAAAACCCGAACAACAAAGCTGCAGAAGATAAATTCAAGGAAGTTGCCGAAGCTTATGAAGTATTGAAAGATCCTGAGAAACGCAAGAAATACGATGAATTGGGCGCCAACTGGAAATACTACAAAGATGCGGATGCAGGAGCTTATCAGTCAGCAGGTCAAAGACCCGGTGGTTTCAGATACCAGTATTACGAACCAGGACAGGGAAGCAGCGGATTTGGCGGTACGGGATTTGAAGATATTTTTGGAGAAGGTGGTGGTTTCTCGGATTTCTTCGAACAATTTTTCGGTGGAGGATTCAGCCAGAGAAGCGGCCGGAGAAGAACGACGCAACCCAGAAAAGGACAGGATTTTGAAGCCCAGCTTAACATAGACCTGACCGAAGCTTATTTTGGTGCTTCAAGAATGATCAACCTGGATGGTAAAAAAATAAAGATCAATGTAAAACCCGGTGTTAAAAACGGGCAGATACTCCGTGTAAAGGGAAAAGGCGGAAAAGGAAGCCAGGGCGGCGAAGCCGGTCATTTATACCTGAAAGTGAACATCAATCCGCATACCTTATACACGAGAAAAGAAAACAATTTGTATGTTGATGTTCCGGTAAGCTTTTATACGGCAATACTGGGGGGTAAAGTCAACGTACCCACTATGAACGAAAATGTTTCCATTCCCATCCCAAAAGGAACACAAAATGGAAAAACATTCCGTCTGAAAGGTAAAGGAATGCCTTTATATTCGGATAACACAAAACACGGTGATCTCTATGTGAAAACAAAAATTGACATCCCCGGTAAACTAAGCAAGGAAGAGCTTAACCTGATTAAAAAAGCATCTGAAATACACGGAAAATAAAAATCAGTAACTATGCTTATACCTTATGATGAACAAAACTATTTGATATTAAGTGAATTTCTTGAAGCGCTTCGCTCAAGAAACCTGAAATACTGCGCCCGGGATTTTACCGGAAAAGCCCTCATTGATGAACGTTGTTTCGAACCTGCTGTGCACAGGGCAATCAGGGCTTGCAGCGCTTTGGGAATATCTC
Source organism: uncultured Bacteroidales bacterium (assembly GCA_964611705.1). Lineage (GTDB taxonomy): Bacteria > Bacteroidota > Bacteroidia > Bacteroidales > JAIOZK01 > JAIOZK01. The sequence goes on along the minus strand of CAZTAW010000049.1, from coordinate 2,679 downwards.
CCCATGATCACTTCAAAAAAATATACCGTATAGAAAAAGAAGGGGTCACTATTGACTGGAAACTTTCAGCGCTGGCTTTTAACCTTACACTGCTTAATGCAGATCCGATTAATCCGGCTGTTGCAAATTTGCAGGCTTTTCTGCTGAAGAAAATGGCCTGATTGTTCTTTGATCATGCAAACAATTACCGTTCACTGATGCAATGAATCCGTTTACTGATTCCTCCAATCTAAGTTCACAAAATACCATTACATTGCGAAATAATAAGTTACGTTTTTCAAAAAATGAAAACAAGATATTTGCTTCTTTTATCCGTAATATTATCAATTTTCGGATGTAAAAATGAGTTGGATCTTAATTCAGAATATTCTCAGTCATTGGTTATTTATGGTATTCTAAACCTGAAAGACAGTTTTCATTACGTTCGGATACAAAAAAGTTATTATTCCGAAGATAATGGAATCTACGCAGCCAGGTTTATTGACAGTATTTGTCCTAAGACGGAAGATATTGAGATTTATATGGAAGAGCTACTTGATGGTGAAATTGTTGATGGTCCCATTTATCTTGAGTCAACCAATGAATTTCCAAAAGATAGTGGATTTTTTGCCAATGAGAGAAATCTTGTCTATCGTTTCAACAAAATGCTGAAACCGGGTTATTCCTATAAAATATCCGTATATGATAAAGAAACAAATGTACTATCAACCGGTACTACAGATTTGCTTGGGGGCAGAAATTATGAATACAATTTTTCTGAAACAAGGTATTACACAGCAACTGCTTATAACATGGAAGTATTGAAAGATTATGAGTTTTTTGATCAATTTTGGAAAGAAGATGGAAGAGTGAAACGCTTTCTTTATAAAGAAAAATATCAAGGAAATGAATATCTGAGATTTGTTGATTATAAACCCTTTTATGATCACAAAAATGTCAAAAATGCCCTAATCACCGATTCAATAGGATGTCAGTTTTCGGATTACTACCTTCAGTTTCTGGCAAAACACATACCTGTAAAACAAGGGGTTGTAAGGGAAGTTGTGGGTGTTGATCATATCGTAACTTTTCCGGATGACAACATGGTATTTTACCTTTACAACTGCAACACTACTGACATTTTCCATTATTTAAAATTTTACTCGAATATTGAAAACGGGCAGGGCCTTTTTGCTTCCAAATATTTTTTAACTTTTTTTGCCCAGAAACTGTATCCTGCAACCATAGATTCTGTTGCTCACGGAAGGTTTACAGGCCATTTGGGGTTTAAAGGATATTATGATCCGAAAAAAACAAAAGAATACATGAATAAATACTAATTTTGGCAACCATTTAAATGAAAGATACAGAATGAGCAGGACGATAAAATCAATCTTTATAGCTACCATCGCTTTGTTAATAACTGCAAATCTTGCGGGTCAGAATGGAACAATACGGGGATTTGTTTATGAAAAGAAAACCGGCGAACCGGTTATTTTTACAAATGTATTGCTGGAGAATACATCCTATGGTGCAGCAACAGATGTTAACGGATATTATGTAATCTCAAAGATACCTCCGGGTGATTATACAATTCGTGTTACCAATCTGGGATATGATATCATTTTATTGCCGGTTACAGTAAAAGCTGATGATATCATTGATCAGAACCTGTTTTTAAGCAAGGCCTCCTATACATTGAAAACAGTTGATATCAGGGCTACCAAACAGGAAATGCGCACAGAAACCAGAACATCTGTAATTAAAGTTACACCAAGAGAGATCAAACAAATACCTTCAATTGGTGGTCAGGCTGACCTCGCTCAATATTTGCAGGTGCTTCCCGGTGTGGTATTTACCGGTGATCAGGGTGGGCAGTTATATATTCGCGGTGGTTCACCCATTCAAAACAAAGTGCTGCTGGATGGTATGGTAGTTTATAATCCTTTTCACTCTATAGGTTTGTTTTCTGTTTTTGATACCGATATCCTCAGAAATGTTGAAGTGCATACAGGCGGATTTGGTGCAGAATACGGCGGGAGAATTTCTTCAGTAATGGACCTCACTACACGCGATGGAAATAAAAAGCAATTTGCCGGTAAAGTAGGAGCCAATACATTTGGTGCTCATGTTTTGCTTGAGGGCCCCATACTCAAACAAACAGAAGATAATCCCAGCAGTATCAGCTATATCATTACAGCCAAGAATTCATATCTTGAAGAAAGTTCTAAAATTTTTTACGATTATGTTGATACAGCCGGACTTCCTTTCAATTATCTTGATCTTTACGGAAAGCTTTCTATCAATTTGGATAACGGAAGCAAAGCCAACTTTTTTGGATATAATTTCAACGACAGGGTAAACAACTTCAAGTCACTTTCCGATTTTCACTGGGAAGCCACGGGGGCAGGAGCCAATATCATTGTCATACCCGGTAATTCGCCTGTTTTGCTTGAAGGTACTTTTGCTTATTCCGATTATAAAATTACATTGGAAGAAGAAAGTTCACCACCCCGCTCGAGCCAGATCACAGGATTTAATGCAGGGCTAGATTTTACATACTTTATTGGTAAAAATGAGTTGAAGTATGGTATTAAAATGCTTGGTTTCAGAACTGATTATTTTTATCTTACTTCAACAAACAGAGAAATGTCGCAGGAACAAAACACCACCGAACTGGGTATTTTTGCAAAATACAAG
>CAZTAW010000048.1:16328-16604 GCA_964611705.1 uncultured Bacteroidales bacterium | reverse complement strand
ATCACCTTCAGCATGTCATCCGTCATGGCTTCAAGGTCAAATTTGGGATACCATCCCCACTCTTCGCGCGCGCATGAATCGTCCATTTTATTGGGCCATGAGTCGGCAATGCCTTTTTTAACTTCATCAACATCATATTCCATTTCAAAATCAGGCATACGCTTTTTGATGGTGTTGTAAATAATTTCAGGATCGAAGCTCATAGCAGTGATGTTAAATGCATTTCTGTGCTTGAGCTTGGAAGGATCTGCCTCCATAAGATTGATGGCCGCATCC
>CAZTAW010000048.1:0-16318 GCA_964611705.1 uncultured Bacteroidales bacterium | reverse complement strand
GGCATATACATCATGTCAAGGTAAGTTCCTTTTGGCAAGGGGCAAACGAACTTTTCACCTTTCACGGCTGCATAGTATATTTCAACGGCATAATCCGTTGTTCCGCCTCCGGGGAGTGTTACGTTGGAAATGATACCGGGGTAGCGCAACCCTCTTGTGTCAACACCAAAACGCTTGAAATAATAATCACTGATAAGTTCACCGGCAACTTTGGTAACTCCATACATTGTTCCCGGGCGCTGAATGGTATCCTGTGGCGTATTGTCAAGGGGTGTTGAAGAACCGAAAGCTCCTATCGAACTGGGGAAGAAGACCGCACAATTTTTTTCGCGAGCTATTTCGAGTATGCCATAAACACCATTTACACCAACATTCCACGCAGCCTGTGGCCTTTCTTCAGCAACAGCAGAAAGCAATGCTGCCAGATTATAAATGGTATCAATTTTATATTTTTTAACCACTTCCAGTATCTTTTCCGGTTCGGTTGCATCTACCTTTTCATTAGGGCCTGAATTCATAACTTCATCGCTGGGCATTGTTTTACGGAAACCTGCAACAACATTATTGCTCCCATAAATTTCGCGTAATTTCATTGTAAGTTCCGATCCGATCTGACCTGCTGTACCGATAATTAAAATGTTTTTCATGTGTTTTATTTTTTACTTTTGTTATTCATTTAACAGAGGAGGCAAAAGTAGTAAATTTAGAAAAAACATTAGAAAGACCCATTATAAATTATTCTATAAAGTGCTGAAAAATTGGAAGAAAAGCTTCAAATGTTCTATATTTGCCCCTCAAAATTATTCACAGTGAAAAACAATAAAATAAAAAATATCATATCATGTACGGAAAAATAAAAGAACACTTACAAAAGGAACTTGCTGATATCAAAGAAGCAGGTTTATTTAAAGATGAAAGAATTATCTCATCACCACAAGGTGCCGATATTAAATTAACTACAGGTGACGGCGTGTTAAACTTTTGTGCCAATAATTACCTTGGGTTATCCAACCATCCAACATTAGTGAAAGCTGCAAAAGATACGCTTGATACTCATGGTTTTGGAATGTCATCGGTCAGGTTTATCTGTGGTGCCCAGGATATTCATAAAGAACTTGAAAAGAAAATTGCCGAATTTTTCGGAACAGAGGATACCATTCTTTACGCCGCATGCTTTGATGCCAATGGTGGGGTTTTTGAGCCGCTATTCACAAAGGATGATGCCATTATTTCAGACTCCCTCAATCATGCATCCATTATTGATGGCGTAAGGCTTTGCAAAGCACAACGTTTCAGATATAAAAATGCGGATATGGAAGACCTGGAGGAAAAACTCAAAGAAGCTTCCGAAACAGCAAGATTTAAAATTATCGTAACGGATGCGGTTTTCTCAATGGATGGAAATGTGGCTCCCATGGATAAGATCAATGAACTGGCCAAAAAATATGATGCACTGGTTATGATAGATGAATGTCACTCAGCAGGTGTTGTCGGAAAAACGGGCCGTGGTGTAACTGAGTTATTTGACATCCGTGGTGAAATTGATATTATTACAGGAACATTGGGTAAAGCATTTGGCGGTGGAATTGGCGGATTCACCACAGGAAGAAAAGAAATCATTGAAATGTTGCGTCAGCGGTCACGTCCGTATTTGTTCTCCAATTCATTGATCCCTGCTGCTGTTGGTGCTGGTATCGAGATGTTTAATATGATGGCAGAAACCAGTGAACTGCAAGATAAATTGCATGCAAATTCTGAGTATTTCATTGGCAAAATGAAAGAAGCAGGATTTGATATACTTCCAACAGAATCAGCTATTTGCGCAGTAATGCTGTATGATGCCAAACTTTCTCAGGATATGGCAGCCAAACTGCTGAAAGAAGGTATTTATGTTATTGGTTTCTATTACCCTGTTGTGCCAAAAGATCAGGCAAGGATAAGGGTACAATTATCAGCCGCCCACGAAAAAGAACACCTCAACAAAGCAATAACAGCCTTTACTAAGGTTGGTAAAGAGATGGGTGTGATTAAATAAGAAATATTTTGATTTATCATGAACCCGGTAGCAGGATGGTTACCGGGTTTTTTTGTGGATAAAATTGCCACTAATGGGTTTAAAAACCTTAGCCATAAATGCTGATCAATTAAAATACATTGATGTTTTATACAGTCGTGACCTTAACAAACTAAACCAAATTTACCAGATGAGATTCCGGAACTGTCAGGTTGATGATAAGAAATTATAATTCTGCCTGCAAATGAATATAATTTATTTGCAGGGCCTAAAACGGCTTCAACAGCAACACCCCGGCCTGGTTTTACTGCCCGGTGAGGGTGAGGGTTTGGGCCGGGAGCTGTGTGAAAGCTATTGACAAAAAGAAAAACAAAAATGATTTCATGACATTGAAAAATTTGGTTCTGTTTAAGAACATAAAAATAGAAATTATCTTTCGATTAGTAAAATATGTTTGGTTTTTTGTATGAAATGATGTATTTGTGTATGAATGGTTTGTTTTGATGTATGAATTGATTAATGGAAATTTTCATAATTTTGTGTGTATCACAAAGTTTTTTTCAAGTAAGGGATAATTTCTGGTTGGATTTAAGGGTTTCTCCAAATCTTTTTTTATACTTTTGCCCGGTTGAAACATCCAAGTTAATTAACTTGTTGTATTTAAATGTATTAGATATAATATCATATCATGGAAAACAAGCTGCAGGAATTAACCGAAAAGCTTTATGCTGAAGGAATTGACAAAGCCAATCAGGAAGCTGACGAGATCAGGCGGAAAGCCGAAGAAGAAGCCGGTGAAATTAAAAAACAGGCAAAAAAGGAAGCCGAATCCATCGTTCAGGATGCCAAAAAGCAAGCTGAGGAAATAAAAAAAAATCTGGAATCCGAATTAAAGCTTTCTACTAGTCAGGTAGTTACTGCATTGAAGCAAAAGATCACCAACCTAATCACAACCAAAGTAATAGACAAACCGGTAGAAGAAGCTTTTTCTGATAGCGATTTCATTAAAGAGTGTGTGGAAAAAGCCATTGAAAACTGGAAGCCCGGTCAGGGAGGTACAGCCGATTTATCCATTCTGCTTCCGGGCAAAACCGAAAAAAAGCTCAGTTCCTATTTTCAATCCAAAGAGAATGAAATTCTTCAAAAAGGTTTTCAAGTGCAATTTGATAAAAAGATTTCAAAGGGATTTATGATCAAACCGGTTGAAGGAGGATTTAAGATCAGTTTTACGGATGAAGATTTTAAAAATTTCTTTAAAGCTTACCTGAGGCCGCGTTCGAGAGAATACCTGTACGGAGATAAGAAATGAGAGCAATGAACCACTATTATTGCATAATAGCCGGATTGCCGGAGTTGGTCCCCGATCAAACAAAATTGCATTTTTCCCCGGAAGAATTTAAAGAATATTTGTTTGAAGAAATAAAGGGATCGGATCTCGAACTTCTAAAGACGCTTTATCTGGTCCACGATCATCACAACCTGCTTAACCTTCTGCATAAAAAAGATGCGCCCTTTGATCCCCTTGGGAATTATAGCAGTGAGTTTTTGGAAGAAGCCATAAAAGAACCAGAGGAATTACCGGCTTACATGCAGCGATTTGTTCATGCTTTTAAAAGCGAGTCCCCTTTGCACGAAAACTTAAGTTGGGAAAATCAACTAAGCTGGGAATATTATCGTTATGCCACGGGCCTTAAAAACAGCTTCCTCTCCCAATGGTTTGCGTATGAATGGCAGCTCAAGAATCTGATGACAGGACTGATGGCCCGCAAACACGATCGTAGTGTTGAAGGAGAGCTTGTCGGTGACGGTGCATTTACAAAAGCCATCAAAAAAAGCCATGCCAGGGATTTTGGTATCGGAAAAGAATTTCATGAACTTGAAACGCTGATAAATATTCTCGATAAAACCGACCTGATTGAACGTGAAAAAGAAATTGACCTGCTTAAATGGAAACACATTGATGAGTTGAATACATTAAATTATTTCACCATTGAGGTGATCCTGGGACATGTGCTTAAAACGGAGATGGTTGACCGCTGGTTGCAGCTTAATAAGGACAGCGGGCGTGAAATGTTCAAAAAATTACTGAATGATCTGAAAAACAGTTTTAAATTTCCGAAAGAATTCAATATAAATGGAAGAAAAGGTTAGTACAAAAGGAAAAGTTAAATCCATCATTGCCAACCTGGTGATTGTTGAAGTTGACGGTCCGGTTTCGCAGAACGAGATTTGTTATATCAAACTTCACGGCACCGACCTGATGGCGGAAGTGATTAAAATAAGCGGCAATAACGCTTATGTACAGGTTTTCGAAAGCACCCGCAGCCTGAGCATCAATACGTCGGTAGAATTCACCGGTCATATGCTTGAGGTAACCCTTGGACCTGGTATGCTTTCCAGGAACTATGACGGGCTTCAGAACGACCTGAATACCATGGAAGGCATTTTCCTGAAAAAAGGTGAATACACCAAAGCCCTTAATGAAAGCAAAAAATGGGATTTCAAGCCACTGGTTAAAAAAGGCGATCAGGTTGTGGCAGGGAGCTGGCTCGGTGAAGTGGATGAAAACCATCAGCCCCACAGGATCATGGTGCCTTTTAAAATGCAGGGGTCATATAAGGTAAAAAGCATTGAGGGAGAAGGCGCTTTCACAGTTAAGGATACCATTGCGGTGATCGGTGATTCGGAGGGCAATGAATTTCCCATCACCATGACGCAGACCTGGCCGGTGAAGGTACCTATCAAAGTATACAACAGCAAACCACGTCCCTATCGTTTGCTCGAAACCGGGGTTCGTACCATTGACACACTGAATCCTATTACCGAAGGCGGTACGGGCTTTATCCCGGGTCCTTTTGGAAGTGGAAAAACCGTTTTGCAGCACGCCCTGTCGAAACAGGCCGAAGCCGACATTGTGATTGTGGCGGCATGCGGTGAACGTGCCAACGAGGTGGTGGAACTTTTCACCGAGTTTCCCGAGCTGGATGACCCGCGTACGGGCCGCAAGCTGATGGAAAGAACCACCATTATTGCCAATACTTCCAACATGCCGGTTGCAGCCCGTGAGGCTTCTGTTTACACAGCCATGACCCTGGCCGAATATTACCGGCAGATGGGACTTAAGGTACTCCTGCTTGCCGACTCTACCTCCCGCTGGGCACAGGCCCTGCGCGAAATGTCGAACCGCATGGAAGAACTTCCCGGACCCGATGCCTATCCAATGGATTTAACGGCCATCATCGCCAGCTTCTATGCACGCGCCGGATATGTTTACCTGAACAATGATAAAAGCGGCTCCATTACTTTTATAGGTACCGTATCTCCCGCCGGTGGGAACCTGAAAGAACCCGTTACCGAAGCCACCAAAAAAGCAGCCCGTTGTTTTTATGCACTCTCTCAGCAACGAGCCGACAGCAAACGTTATCCGGCCATCGATCCCATCGACAGTTATTCAAAATACCTGGAATATGATGAGGTTAAGGAATACCTGAACAAGAACGTTGATGATAAATGGACCGATAACATCGAAACGGTGAAAAATATCCTGATCCGCGGAAGGGAAACATCCGAACAAATCGACATCCTGGGTGATGACGGTGTACCGATCGATTATCACATCAGCTACTGGAAATCAGAGATCATAGACTTTGTGATCCTGCAACAGGATGCTTTTGACGATATAGACGCTTCCACACCCATTGACCGGCAAAAATATATGCTTCATAAGATTCTGTCAATCTGCCATACGAATTTTGAATTCGATTCTTTTGAAGACACGGCTGAATATTTCAAACGTATCATCAATGAACTAAAGCAGATGAACTATTGCGAATTTGAATCGGATAAGTTCAAAAGTCATGAAGAACAACTGGAAAAAATCATTGAAGAAAGGAAAGTTGACTAATGGAAAAACAGGCATTTCAAAAGATATATACACGCATTACAAGCATCACCAAAGCTACGTGCTCTTTGAAGGCGGCAGGTGTGGGTTATGAAGAACTGGCCGTGATCAACGGAAAACTGGCACAGGTGGTTAAAGTTATCGGAGAAGAGGTTACCCTTCAGGTGTTCGGAGGTACCGAGGGCATCCCGACCGATGCCGAAGTGGTGTTTTACGGCAAACCACCCGTATTGAATGTAAGCGACGAGCTGTCGGGCCGGTTTTTCAATTCTTTTGGAAAACCCATCGACGGGGGTCCGGAAGTGGAAGGAGAGGAACGTGAAATCGGCGGTCCCACGGTTAATCCCGTTAGAAGGGAACAACCTTCCGAACTCATTGCAACAGGTATTGCCGGTATCGACCTGAACAACACCCTGGTGAGCGGGCAGAAAATTCCTTTTTTTGCCGATCCCGACCAGCCCTATAACCAGGTGATGGCCATGGTGGCCCTGCGCGCCAGGGCAGATAAGATTATCCTGGGAGGAATGGGCCTCACCAACGATGATTATCTATTTTTTAAGAATATTTTTGACCAGGCCGGCGCCCTCGATCGCATTGTATCTTTTGTGAACTCAACGGAAGATCCGCCGGTTGAACGTTTGCTGGTGCCGGACATGGCCCTGACCGCAGCAGAATACTTTGCCGTGGATAAAAACCAGGACGTACTCGTGCTGCTTACAGACATGACCCTGTATGCCGATGCCCTGGCTATTGTTTCCAACAGGATGGACCAGATCCCGTCGAAAGACTCCATGCCGGGATCCCTTTACAGCGACCTGGCGAGAATTTATGAAAAAGCCGTGCAGTTCCCCGAAGGCGGTTCCATCACCATTGTGGCAGTTACTACCCTCTCGGGTGGGGATATCACACATTCCATACCGGACAATACAGGTTACATTACCGAGGGACAATTGTTCCTCAGAAAAGACACCGATATTGGTAAAGTGATCGTTGATCCTTTCCGTAGTCTTTCGCGACTGAAACAACTGGTGATCGGCAAAAAAACAAGGGAAGACCATCCCAGTGTGATGAACACGGCAGTGAGGCTCTTCGCAGATGCATCCAACGCCAAAACAAAACTTGAGAACGGTTTCGATCTGACTGACTACGACGAACGAAGCCTGGAATTTGCCAGGGAATATTCAAGAAAGCTACTGGCCATTGATGTGAACATTGATATTGACGAGATGCTGAATACAGGTTGGGGACTCTTCAACAAATTCTTCACCAAAGCAGAAGTCGGGATCAAAGAAGACCTGGTAAAGAAATACTGGCCCGAAGAAGAAGGATTAGAAGATAAAAAAAGAGAAAAGAAAGAAGCGGAAGAAGAAGCTTAGCTATAACGAACTAGAAAATCATTAAAGCGTGAAAATAAAATTCCAGTATAACAAAACATCTTTGCATCGGTTGAAGAAGCAACTGGCCATCAGGGAGCGGGCTTTGCCCACCCTGAAGAACAAGGAGTCGGCCCTACGCATGGAAGTGAGAAATGCCAAAGACCGGGCCGGTTATCTGGATAAAAAAATAAGCGAAAAAATGCAGGCCTATGAGCATATGGTAGAGCTTTGGAGCGAATTTAATCCTGGGTTGGTCCATATTAGCGATGTTAAAGCCGGCAACAAAAAAATCGCAGGAGTAAATACACCCGTGCTGGAGGATATTATTTTTAAAAACAAGCCCTTCAGCATTTTCAACAATCCCAAATGGTATCTCGACGGCATCGAAATTATGCAGGAACTTGCCCGTATTTCCATTGAAAAAGAATTCTTTATCCGGAAAATGCAACTGCTGGATCATGCCCGGAAGAAAACCACGCAGAAAGTAAACCTTTATGAAAAAGTACAGATACCCGGATTCCAGGATGCCATCAGAAAGATCAACCGTTTTCTTGAAGATGAAGAAAATCTTTCAAAATCTTCTCAGAAAATCGTAAAAAGCAGAAAGGAGGAAGCCGCCTGATGATTGTTCCGATCAGAAAATATGCATTCCTGGTTTATCATCGCGATTACGATCACTTTCTGGATGATCTCGGCGAACTGGGCGTACTACATATAGTCGAAAAACAAACTGAGCTGGATGAGAAAACCCTCGATAAGCACGATCAATTAAAACAGGTCAAGGAGGCGATTTCCTTTTTAAAAAACAGAGACGCTGAGAAACAAAAACAAAAAACAGAGGAAGACGGTATTGAGCTGGCCAGGCAGATCAAAGAGAAACAGAGCAAACTGGAAGTTTTCTCCCAGGCACATACTTCATTGATCAAGGAAACACTTCAGGCGAAACCCTGGGGTGATTATTCCCGCGACACGCTCGACAAACTGAGAAAAGAAGGCCTGATCCTTAAATTCTATGTTACCTCTCACAAGAAATTCAAACCCGAGTGGACCCAAAAGCACCAAGTGTCTGTTATCAGCCATCATCAGATGGAGGTTCATTTTGTGGTTATAAATAAGGTAGGTGAAGAAGCCTTTGAACCCCCGGAAGCGGAGGAAGTAAAGCTTCCAAAGCGCCCGGTTTCGGAAGTGATACGGGAGCGCAAAAAGATAAAAGAAAGGATTCACAAAATCAATGAGGAACTCGATCAGTTTGCCGCAACGGCACTACCACACCTGGAAGAGGCTGCGAAACGTCTCGAAACCGAAACGGAATACAAAAGAGCCATGCTGAATACCACAGAGCAGGCCAATGGCAAAGTAAAAGTTCTGGAGGGTTTTGTACCTGTGGACAAGCGCAAGGCACTGGAGGAATACCTTGATAAACACAGCATTCTTTACCTGTCGCGTAAATCCGAACCAAAGGACAACCCGCCTGTTAAGCTGAAAAACGGAAAATTTGCACGGCTGTTTGAGCCCATTGCAAAACTGTTTGCTTTACCCTCCTACAAAGAGCTGGATTTAACACCTTTCTTTGCCCCGTTTTTTATGTTGTTCTTCGGTTTTTGCCTTGGCGATGCCGGTTACGGCCTGCTGCTCATCATTCTTGGCTTCATCGTTCGGCCCAGGTTGAAACCTGACCTCAGGCCCATTGTGAGCCTGGCCCAGTTTCTGGGATTGGGCACCCTGATTTTCGGTACTCTAACAGGAACCCTTTTTGGTATGAACCTGTTACAGGCCGATATACCTGCACTGGAATCCGTAAAAAGTTTCATGCTTAGCGATCAACAAGCCTTTTACCTGGCCATAATAATTGGCATTATACAGATCCTTTTTGGTATATCCGTGCATGCAGTGAACAGGTACAAGCAATACGGGTTTAAATATGCCCTTCCACAAATTGGATGGCTTATACTTTTGCCGGGGCTTGGTTTATATTTTGGATTGAACGATTTTAAATTGACCGGAAGCATATTGTTATTCGGTGGCATATTTCTGATCCTGTTCTGGAGTGACCCCAAAGCAAGTATCTTCGGACGTATCGGAAAAGGATTGTGGGATTTGTATAATATCACCGGAGTTTTCGGGGATATGCTCTCTTACGTGCGACTTTTTGCACTGGGCGTTTCCAGCGCAATACTTGGCTTTGTGATCAACGACATTTCCATGTCAATTAAAGAAGGAATACCTTATGCAGGCCCGGTACTGATGTTGATATTTCTTGTGGTTGGGCATATTGCTAACATTCTTATCGCATCATTGGGGGCTTTTGTGCATTCCATGCGTTTGACTTTTGTTGAATTTTATAAAAATGCCGGATTCTCCGGCGGTGGAAAAGCATATAAACCATTTATCAATAAACTTAAAAATTAAAGGAGAAAAAGATTATGGTATCAACAGCTATTATTTTGGCTTATATCGGACTGGGCATTATGATCGCACTGGCAGGGATCGGAAGCGCCATTGGGGTTTCCAAGGGAGGAAACGCCACTGTGGGAGCCCTGAAAAAAAACGACTCGGCTTTTGGTAGCTATATGTTGCTGAGCGCTTTACCCGGAACTCAGGGATTATACGGTTTTGCCGGATTTTTTATCGTGAATAACATGGGCATCATCGGACCTGATATGAGCATGGTTCACGGTGCCGCGATTCTTGCATCCGGATTGGCCCTTGGACTTGTAGGCCTGCTTTCAGGTATTCAGCAGGGTGGTATTTGTGCCAATGGCATAGCCGGCATCGGATCAGGTTACGATCTGTTCGGTAAAACGATGGTGCTGGCAGTATTCCCCGAGCTTTATGCCATTGTGGCCTTTGCCGCAGTATTTTTGATCATGTCGGGCTTTTAAAGTCAAAGCTGAGGCCGCCCATTTTTCGCCCGGCTCATAGCCGGCAGGGGCAATCAGTTTATGATGGCTTCTGAAATTGCTTTCGCAATCAGTAAGCCTGTTTGTCGGAAAAACAAAATTCTTACATACATAAAGAACCCGGTGACCGGTGGTTGCCGGGTTTGTTGTGTATTACAGGCCTCTGTTTTCTGATTATAAATGTTTTAGTCAATTTTGTAAAGTGGGTTTGGCAAAATATATGTATATTTGCAAAACAGACTTTACAAAATGGACAAACTATTTGAATATTCGCAACTTAGGGTTAATTCTGTAAACACAAGTTTTAAAAGGTATTTGTGGGATAAAATTAACTGGAGAAATCGTTTGATAGCAATAACCGGTGCAAGAGGCATTGGTAAGACGACCCTTTTGCTTCAGTATATCAAAGAGAACCTGGCCCAAAAACCGGAGGAAGTAATTTATGTTAGCCTTGACGACCTTTATTTTTCAAAAAACACCCTGATTGATTTTGCTGATGCATTTGTAAAAAGAGGGGGAAAACATCTGTTTCTTGACGAAATCCACAAATATCCCAATTGGTCGCAGGAGATTAAAAACATCTATGATTATTTTGCTGAACTAAAGATCGTAATAACCGGTTCTTCGGCCCTGAATATATACAGGGGCAAAGCCGACCTCAGCCGGAGGGCCATTATGTACAATATGCAGGGCTTGTCTTTTAGAGAATTTCTTGAGCTCAGGTATAAACTAAATTTTAATCCCCTGGAATTAAAAGATATCCTAAGCAAAGCTCAGGATATAATTCCGCAACTGCTCGATAAAATAAAACCTCTGAGATTTTTTGAAGAATATCTGCGCTTCGGTTATTATCCATTTTTTGTTGAAGGGGTAGAGGATTTCAATATGCGCCTTAAACAAACTTTAAACCATGTATTGGAATCCGATCTTCCCTCAGTTGAAAACATTGATTTCAATGCCGTTCACAATATCAAAAAACTTCTTGGCATTTTAACAGAAATTGCTCCATACCAGCCCAATATACTTAGCCTGAGTAAAAAGATAGGGGTGAGCAGAGAAACCTTGCTTAAATACCTTTATCTTCTTAACAATGCTGACATACTGTTGTTATTACACGCCGACACAAAAGGTATTAGCCGTCTTAACAAACCCGAAAAGGTTTACCTTAACAACCCCAATCAATTCAATGCTTTGTCCGAAGGACCAGTCAATAAAGGCTCTATTAGGGAAACATTCTTTTTTATTCAATTGAAGCAGTCACATCATATTACTTCCTCACGAATTGCTGATTTTACAGTTGATGGAAAATACACCTTCGAAATAGGAGGAAAATCCAAAACCAAAAAACAAATCAAAGAATCAAAAAATGCCTTTGTTGCTGCCGATGACCTGGAATATGCCATTGGAAATAAAATCCCGCTTTGGCTGTTTGGGTTTTTGTATTAAAAGATTATTTGGCATTAATTACTAATTGCCAACTAACAATTTTGACATGAATTGCTAAATGTGAATTAGCACTTTAATCTACTGAGCAAAGTCCCAAACAATTTGTTAGGCCATCAGACATTAAAACCTCACTTTTTTAATGTTTACTCAAAAGTTCACCTTAATTAAAGATAAAAAATCATGCAAACATTAAAATACATGCCTGTTTAATGTTAGATAGCTGTCAAGAATCATCAAGTAACAAGCGGAGAATAAATTCTAAAACGGCTTCAACAGCAACACCCCAGCCTGATACACCTCATCCATCACCAAAGGTATCGACCAACGGGCACTGATCAAAAGGAGGATAAAAATGATCTCGTCGCCGCCGATCCAGCGGATGTTGCTTGTCACATCATTCAACCAGTTTCGAAACAGTGTTAGAATGTAGGCCGAAAATACTGCAATGGCAGGATAAGCCGGTAAAAAATAACGGTGTTCCTTGGTATTGAAAACGGCCGCCAAAAATAGCAGGTATGCAAAAACCCAACAGGCCAAAAAGAGAAAATGCCAGTGATATTCCGGTCTCTTAAACTTGCGAAAATATTTTATTAGATTTAACCAGGCCAGGGCCAGCAAGGGAGATAAAAAAGGAACCCCCAAAACAAACAGGAAAATTGCAGGTGGCCTCTGTGACTTGATCTGAAAAAAACGATCCAGGACGCCGGTTTTTGGAAAATATTTGTAAACGGGCGAGCCATACACCTCCATGTTTTTAAGCAACCAGAAAAGCGTTACCAGTATAAAAAACCCGACAAACAAAAGCATAAAGCGATTTGTAAAAAACCGGAGCAATCCTTTCGCGCTGGCAAAACTTTTATAATTGTGCAGGATATAAAACAAAAACACAGCAATTACATAAAAACCGGCAGTTTGTTTGAATAAGTATGCAATGCCCGCAGCCAGACCGCTCAAAACAGCCAAAAGCCAACTATTGCTTTTAAAGCCTCTTAGAAAAAACAATGCGGACAAGATCACAAAAACCCCGCTCATCTCATCGCCCCATATTTTATGTGCAACAAAAATATCTACCGGGTTTACGGCAATTAAAAAAGCTGCAATCAGGCCGGCGGCGTTTCCGAAAAACTGCCTGCCAAGCAAAAAAGTAAACAGCACAAACAACAAGCTAAAAACAAACGGAATGATGACCAGGTAAATCTGCGCATCGAATATGCTTTCGGGCTTTAGCTTTTTCAGGTTTTTGCCAAAAAATGTTGACGACACAAAATAACCATTGCCGCTACCGATGGTTTTCTGCGACAACATGATAAGAAATGGCAAAGCCGGTGAATTGTTATAAAGTTGATTGTCGTAATATCCCCTTCCCCTTGCATACATGTTTTTCAGCAATCTTCCGGTATCGGCTTGCGGGGCCAGCATAATTTCGGTGATCTCATTTTTCCCATCCAGGGAAAAGGATTCATAGTCCACCCTTTTGATGTTATAGCCATCCATACCGCAGGAATCGAGTTTCAGGCTCAAAGCAATGTAATGAAACTTATCCCCTGAAACATGGGGAAGCCAGAATGAATTTATGCGCAGGTAGCCTGCAAAAAGCAGAATAAGCAGCAAGGCAAGCAAAACGCGATATTTCCTGTAGAGGCCAACCAAAGGATTTGATTTTGATTGGTAGCAAATTTATGAAAAGCAATTAATTTTTAATACTTTAAATTCATATTTATGATTTAACTTTACCTTTTCAATCATTATCAAAACCAAATGAAACAAAAAAAGGTACCGGCAAGCAAAAGCACCACAAACAAAAACATAAATATTTTATTGATCATATTGGCATCCGTTTATTTCAGCCTTTTCTTCCTCTATGAACAAAACATGACCAATTTTGATTATGGAAAACTGGTGAAATACGGTGAGGTGATCATGGAAAAGGGAGAAGTTTTCAGCACCAATTATTTCTCCTATACCCATCCCGATTATCCATTTGTAAACCACCATTGGGGTTCGGGTTTGATCTTTTATTTTGTGCATCATTTGTTTGGTTTTGGTGGTTTGACGATACTTGCACTATTACTTAACCTGGCTGCATTATTGCTGATAATCTTTACCGCTAATAAGATTGGAAATACCCGATTAAACATATTTGCTATTCTTCTTACCCTTCCTTTGCTGGTTTCCAGAAATGATCCCAGACCGGAAGCTTTCAGCATTTTCTTCTTTGCTCTCAGTATATTTCTTTTGCTTGGTTTCTATAAAAATTCAATCAATAAGTATTGGCTTTTACTGCTTCCATTAATACAGCTACTATGGATTAACCTCCATATTTTGTTTTTCTTTGGTTTGTTTTTACAGCTAATCTTTCTTGTTCAGGTTTTTCTGACTAAGGATAAGAAATCATTGCGCTTCTTTATGGGATTCATATTTATTCTAAGCTTTGGTTTCAGTTTTATCAATCCTTTTTTTGCAGAAGCAGTGTTTTATCCATTGAAAATTATGGGAGATATAAACTACCCGGTAGAAGAAAATATGCCCCTTTTTACTTTGCGTGAGATTGGGGGGTATCCTCCCTATTTTATTCACTTTGAAATATTGTTTGGGCTCAGCCTCCTTCTAATATATTTCTGGGTAAGAAATTTTGATTCTTCCCGAAATCACCTTTACATACTTGCCTGCTTGCTGTTTTTTGGGTTGCTTACACTATATAGAATAAGAGCTTCGGTATTTTTTGCCTATATTTTTATTATATTTATTAGTCAGACAGTTAGCTTTTTAAAAGTTTATTCACCAAAGAAAATTAATAAAACTTCCAATTTCCTTATATTCGCATCAATAGCTTTTATACTGATGATTCCCCTTTTCCATTATTACCCTTATGGAGAAAGAGGTGTTAGGTTTGGAACGGGAATAAATAAAAAACTGGATGATGCTGCTGTGTTTTTCAAAAACTACAAATTGAGCGGACCGGTTTTTAATAATTTTGATATTGGCGATTACCTGATCTATAATCTGTATCCTAATGAAAAGGTTTTTGTTGACAGCCGGCCTGAAGCTTATCCTAAAATATTCTTTGGAGAAAAACTTTTACCTGCTTTCAAAAATGAAAAAAAGTGGCTTGAACTTGATCATACTTATGATTTTAATACAATTTTTCTTGCCCTCCACCCCCAGGTTAAAAACTTTATTTACAGAAGGCTATACGACAGCCAATGGTTTGTAGTGTTTTACGACCGATACAGCATTATTTTTGTAAAAAACAATGCAATTAATAATAAAATAATCCGCAACGATTTGATTCGTAAAAGAAACATTGAAATTCTTAAACAGGAAATAGACACATTCGGTTATTAATTAACCGTTTTTTCTTCATATTCAATGTCAGGTATTTCGTAAACAACTGGCGCAGCAGGTTCAGGATTAGCTTGAACATCTGCATCAAACGTGTAATCGTTATTTCCTCCGTCCCATGTCAAGGAGATATCGCCAACATAAAACCCTGGCTGAGGATAGTTCAAGTACAATAATATGTGCTTTCCTTCATCCGGTTCCATAGTACCTATGTTTACTGTTATAACATTCATATGGTCGCAATTTGGAGATATAGTTAAAACAACATCATTAGAAACTGTGTTGCCGTTCTTTACATGGATCGTCAACGAAGCATATTCACCAGCAATAGTAGGTTCTTGCAAAATTATCTGGTCTATTATAGGTTCTGTCAACGGAGCTGCTTCAACCTTCTTTATCGTTGGAGGGTTGTGTTGGGATGTTGTTGCAGAGACTAAACTCACAAAAAAAAGAAATACAATGAATAAGGTTGTTGTCTTTCTTATCATCTTTGCATCCTGTCAAGAGCGAAATTAATCAAACCTATCGGGGAATCTCTTTTTCAACCAGTTTTGCAAGGGTTTGTTGTCTGTTTTTTGTTTTGCGCTTACCTTAACTGGAGTTCCTGCTTTGTTGTTTGTTGTTTTTTCTTTAGCAGCTTCTTCTCTTTCCCTTTGTGCTATCTCTTCTGGAGAGAACATTATCCTTGTTTCTTTCATAACTTCTGAAGGAATCTCCTCGTATTTGTAGGTCTTGCTTTCAATCAATTTTCCTTCAAAATCTATTGCAATGATCTTCAATACTCCTTTGCTGTTGTCAGATGTATTAGGATACCATGTTAAAACTTCATCAGGTCTCATCTCCCAATCATAAGAGTCTTCTCCAGTCAATGAAAGATTCTGATAGTGTACTCTTGACCTGTTCAAGTAAACGTCTGCACAGTCATAGTCGTCTGATGTGTATGTTTGCTGGCTTGTCGGTTGAGTAAAAACAGATGTGTAATCGCTTGATACAGGCGGATCTTCTTGCACTGCTCCAAAACATGTACCTAGCTCTTGGTTGAACACAGTGTTGTCAGCTCCTTGGAATGAACCGGAGTTTCCTCCAACAGTATGATAAAATTTTGCCGAGGCTTTATTTATCTTGGCATCATCGTAATAGATGTAAGCCTTACCAACAGCGGGATATATGGAATCATCAAAATACGTGCCAAACTCATTATCTTGCAATGTATATCCAAATGAGGTATGTTCTACAAGATTGCTCGGGATAGCATCTCTTGGGTTGAAGCCCGGCAATATGTTGTTTATGTTGTATATGAGGTTATTGTAGTTTACAGTTATATCATAAGGTTCAACAT
>CAZTAW010000047.1:0-16852 GCA_964611705.1 uncultured Bacteroidales bacterium | reverse complement strand
CAACCCCGAGGTCAAGGTTACCCTCCACATTTATACCTTCTCCTTCATCAAGCTTTACAAAATAATCATCAGTAACATATGAACTGATGGGATTTAATGATTCCTCTGATTCCCAACTTAATACATAGTTTGTATTCTTTTCAATTCTGTTTTTGTAATCATATGAAGCATCTCCAAAAAGCAGTAAATACCTGAGCTCATCGGGATCAGTTGCCTTATCATATAATAATTTCATAAAATTTCTGATAGCAGAAACATCCTGAGCACCTGAAGAGAACTCATTAAAAATCTGTTTTGTCGTAACAACTTCTACTGAAAGATCATCATACGCCCGGTGATGATCAGCAAGTTCCCGGGCCTGATTAAGAAAGGAGGGATGGGTAACAATGATCATGTTTACATTGGAAATTCCATGCAGATCCTGATTTTGAATTTTTTCTACAAATTCAACAGCTTTGTAAGAACTGCCATCAAAGGCAATAAATTCGAGCAGTGAATCGGTCTGCAGCTTTATTTTATATGTACTTCCCGAAAGCTCTCCGTTTACATTTTTTATTTTATAAGTATCTGTTACATTCCAGATGATCAGATTACTTCCGGCATTTGAAATCCTGAACTCAGAAATTCGTTCATCGCCAATGGAAGCTGCTGATCTGAATGACATCTGACCACCGGTAAAACTAAGTTGCCGGCAATAGCTTACTTCTATAAAGTCCAGCCAGGCAGCAGATGATGTAGATGTTTCAATATAGTCCAATCTTATGGTAATTTCATCAGAAGAAGAATAATACCCGTTAAGATAAGTTTTTTCACGGGCGTAATAATCTTCGGAATTGTCATAAATTCTGTTTACCATAACACTGTTGAGCAATTCACCGTTCCCATATATATTAAAATAACTATCGGTAAGTGATCTGGCAACAAATGCTGCTCTGAATCTGACTTTATCGGAAGTAACCAACCCTGGTACGTTTTTGCTAAAAATGTAATCCGCATTGAATTCAAATGCTTCCTCATACCATTTTCTTCCGGTACCGAGCAGGTTCACTTCATCTATTTCATGAAATTCAAAATCATTGTATGTGCTAATAACCGTATCAGCAGGGTCGGTAAGTGAATTCTGTAATTCAATTCTTTTTCCGGGACCTTTATCGGCACTTATAAAGTAATAAGTATAATCATCATAAACGTTCAGTTTATGTGTGAATCTTTCGCTTAAAGCATTAAACATCCATTTGGTTGGATCTTCTCCATAAAAAAGTATATAGTCTCCCTGATCAAAGCTTCCATCATTTTCACCATACACATAAATGGCATTTTCCAACAGGTCATCGGGAACAGGCACATCGGTTGATTCGGGAAGCATACCGGCACCATTTCCGTATATTCTTATATTTTTGGGATCAATCCCTGAAACATTCATTCCCATCGCTTCAAGGTCATTCCGGTCAATTTTGTAAATACCCGTTTCATTAACCCGAATTTTATACCAGTTGCCCGATTCCAGGACCGAGTGATTCGCATAATTGGCAGTTTTTGTTTGTCGTGCGGGTATATTTTTCAGGTTGACCTGCAGCTCAAAAAATACAAGTTTTTGAAAAGTACCTGAAGCAGAATCCTTGATGACAGGTAGAATTCTAACATATCCGGTGGGTACTTTTCTTTCATATGCTATCCTGAAGGAAGGTAAAAGTGTATCATTGATCCGTTGCTTATCTGATTTTCTGATTGCATGTAATTCTTTTTCTGTTAATTGCACCAAAACAGGATTTTTAATTTCAACGGAAGCTATGGTTTGGGTTGAAGTTAAGGGCACTTTTTTCTGATAAACCGGCAAAAAACCGGAATTATCTTTATAAATGGCTTTGTCAAAAAATAGAAAAGATGTTTTTTTGTTTTCAGAAAGATTAACTTGCCAGTTCAAACCAATAGCTTCATTTTGATGTTGTCCGGATTGCCCATGAACAGAGAAAAGTAAACCAATTGAGAAAAAAAAAGTTAGTACCTGTTTCATATGTATTAAAAAAATGATTTTTGAAATACTCACTCCTCAAGCGAATTCCTGCATATTAGAATTTATCTTTAAACGTTATAAATAGCTGAATATTGCTTGCGTAAATTAATCACAAAAAAAAGCAACCATTACAAAAATAAATTGTATAATTGTAGCCCTAAAAATCTACTGTAAGATAACATATGGTTAACAAAAATATAACAATAGGCCTGCTAATACTGATCTTTATAATTGCAAAACAGGGTTTTGGACAGGATCCGCATTTTTCTCAGTTCTATGCAAACCCAACGTTTTTAAATCCGGCATTAACAGGATCAACAGAATGCGGCCGGATTAACCTGAACTACAGAAATCAATGGCCTTCAATACCGAAAGCTTACGTAACATACAGTGCTTCTTATGACCAGATAGTACCTTTTATTTCAAGTGGAATAGGAGTTTCGTTTGTTGGTGATAAAAGTGGAGATGGGGCTATCAGCAGAACACATGTCAGTGGATTTTACTCCTATAAGCTAAAGGTAAGCGAAAACATTTGGGTAAGTGCAGGGTTTCAGGGTACATTTTCGCAGCAAAAGCTTGACTGGAACAAGCTCGTATTTGGCGATCAAATTGATCCGGGTTCAGGAAATATCGGACCTACCAATGAAACACCACCCCCGAATCTCGACAAAAGCTACATTGATTTTTCAGCAGGTGCAATTGTTTATTATGCGGATAAGTTTTTTGGCGGTTTTGCTGTACATCATCTTACCCAACCAGACATAACTTATTACGATAATTCCACAAATAAAGTTCCCATGAAATTAACTTTTCATGGTGGAACCAGGATCAATCTTACGCAGGGAGGATTTGAAAGTTATGATAATAACGATTTGATTTTATCACCAAACTTGTTGTACATGCAGCAAGACAAGTTCAGACAACTTAACATTGGGGCATACATTAATAAATATCCCTTTGTTGGCGGTTTGTGGATAAGGAATAATTTTGGAAACACTGATGCTGCAATTATCCTGGTTGGCTTGCAGCATGAGAATTACAAGATAGGTTATAGTTACGATTTTTCATTATCAAAACTTAGAAATATAAGCGGTGGGGCACACGAAATTTCGTTTGCTTATGAATTTTGCATTTACAAAGGTGAAAGCAGAAGAAAAATCAGGGCAATAAAAGCACCCACTTTTTAGTTATTAATCAAATTAGAAAACTAAACAACAATTTTTCAATATGAAAAGGATGAACAAGATTCTCATTTCAATCGCTCTGCTTACTATTATAGGGCTTATGATTTCTTGTGGTTCGAAAGAATATTCTTCAACCACAGGATGGGCATATAATGAACCCGAAACCGGTGGCTTTGAGGTTTCTTCAGCCCGCAATCAAATTACCGGCCCGGGATTGATTTTCATCGAAGGAGGAACTTTTATCATGGGTGCAACCCAGGAAGATCTTTTATTTGACTGGGATAACTTTCCAAGAAGGGTTACAATTCCCTCTTTTTACATGGATGAAACCGAAGTAAGCAACCTCGATTACCTTGAATACCTTTACTGGTTGAACAGAGTTTATGGTGAAGATTTCCCCGAAGTATATCGTGAAGCTTTGCCTGATACACTGGTATGGCGTAACAGGCTTGCCTATAACGAGCCACTCGTGGAAATGTACCTTCGTCACCCGTCATATCACAATTATCCGGTTGTTGGAGTTACCTGGGTGCAAGCTAACAATTACGCCCAGTGGAGAACCGACAGGGTAAACGAAATGCTGCTGATCGAGGAAGGTATACTTGACTGGGATCCTGATCAAAAAAATGAAAATGTTTTTACTACAGAATCATATCTCGCCGGAAAATATGATGGTCTTGTACGTGAAGGTAAAGAGAATTTAGGCCCTGAAGGAGATGTTAGAAGAGTTAAGCTGGAAGATGGTGTTATGCTTCCCCGTTACAGACTTCCTACTGAAGCGGAATGGGAATATGCAGCACTGGGTCTGATCGGAAATACACTTTATGAAAGAGTTGTTGAAAGAAGAGTTTATCCATGGAATGGCAACGTGCTGAGAACGGATGAGAGAAAATACTACGGAAGTTTTGTATCGAACTTTAAAAGAGGTAGTGGTGATTATATGGGCGTAGCAGGCAACCTGAATGATGGTGCCGATATTCCGGCACCGGTGGGCTCCTACTGGCCGAATGATTACGGACTGTATAATATGGCAGGTAATGTTAGCGAATGGGTACTGGATGTATATCGTCCGCTTTCTTTCCTCGACTTCTCCGATTACAGCCCATACCGGGGAAATGTATTTAAAAAGAAAATGGTTGACTACGAAGGATTCCTGGTTGAAAAGGACAGCCTTGGACATCTTCAATATGAGGAAGTTACAACTGAAGAAAATCTGTCAAGAAGGAATTACAGAAAGGCCAATAACATCAACTATCGTGATGGCGACCATCAGTCAATTATTGATGCCGAGTGGCTCTCAGAACCTGAAAAATCAAATACAACAGATGAGATGTATGAATATGGTGTTACATCACTCATAAGCGATCAGGCAAGGGTTTACAAAGGCGGAAGCTGGAAAGACAGGGCTTACTGGTTAAGCCCCGGAACCAGGAGATTTCTCGACCAGAACGAAGCTTCGTCAACAATCGGTTTTAGATGTGCAATGAGCCGTGTTGGCAGTCCCTTCCCAGGAAGAAATTAGGATGCAAATGCAGGATATTGTAATTTTGCCCCATCGAGTTATTTCGGTGGGGTTTTTTAATCCGCCTGAGGCGGACGAGGGTTAATTCCCCGCCCCCTGGGGCGTTTTTCAATATTCCATTTAATACTCCGCTGCTCTGCGGCGGGGTAGTTTATTAATTGTTATGACAACTTTTGAATTGTATAAATTATTTACACAATATCCCAAAGTGTCAACTGATACCAGAAAAGATATCCGGGATTCCATTTTTTTTTGTCTCAGAGGTGAAAATTTCAATGGAAATAAATTTGCTGAGCAGGCAATTGATAAAAATGTGGCTTTTGTTGTAATTGACGATCAGGCATTTTGTAAAGAAGATGAAAGATACATACTTGTTGATGATACTTTGAAAATGCTGCAGAACCTGGCGATCTGCCACAGATCCCAATTAAAAATTCCTTTCATCGGGCTGACCGGTTCCAACGGAAAAACAACTACAAAAGAACTTATTACAGCAGTGCTGAGCAAGAAATACAAAACTGCCTCAACACAGGGAAATCTGAATAATCATATCGGTGTTCCGTTAACAATCCTTTCCATCAACAAAAACCACGAAATTGTCGTGATAGAGATGGGAGCTAACCACAAGGGAGAAATAAAAAAGCTTTGCGAGATCGCTGATCCTGATTACGGACTCATTACCAATATTGGTAAAGCCCATCTGGGGGGATTTGGCACCTTAGAAGGTGTGATAAAAGCCAAATCGGAGTTGTATGATTATATAAAGAAAAAACAAGCTCGGGTTTTCGTAAATTATGATAATGAACTTTTGCTTGATCTGAGCGAAGAAATTTCAAGAATTACGTATGGAAATAATTCAAATGCTCAATGCCGGGGAAAAATTCTGAATACCTCACCTTTTCTTTTTATTGAATGGTATAGCAAAAATCAAACGATTCCTATTGATACAAATCTGTTCGGAAACTATAATTTCGAGAATGTTCTTGCAGCAATTTGTACCGGGGATTTTTTTAGTGTAAAACCTGATAAGATCCAATCTGCGGTAGAAAGTTACAAGCCAGCCAACAATCGTTCCCAGATCATTGATTCTGAAAAAAACAAATTAATCATGGATGCATACAATGCTAATCCCACAAGCATGTCAAACAGCATCCGGGAATTTGCAGAAAAGGATTTTGAGAATAAATTGCTGATCATTGGCGATATGCTTGAGTTGGGTAAGCAAAGCCGGGAAGAGCATACAACAATTATTGAACTGATTCAGAAACATGCATTTGAAAAAGTATATCTTGTTGGCTCCGTTTTTTCTTCTTTGAAAGTACCCATCTCATGGAAAACCTTTGTAAATGTTGATGTTGCAAAGGAATATATTAAAGAACAGCCTATTGAAAATGCTACTGTGTTTATTAAAGGATCAAGAGGCATTCAGCTTGAAAAACTCCTGGAATTGTTATGATCATAAATCAATCCGTTCATAAAGTAATAGGATTAATGTCTGGTACTTCGCTTGATGGACTGGATATTGCATTTTGCAGTTTTGAGAAGCAAAACAATTCATGGAATTACCGAATAATCCAGGCTGAAACAATTGATTATGAAGAAAACTGGAGAAAAAAATTACATTCTGCACACAAGCTCAGCCATCAAAAACTTTTGGAATTACATTGGGAATACGGAAAATACCTGGGAAAAATTGTACAAGGGTTTATTCAAAAATGCGATATAGAAGTTGATCTGATTTCTTCACACGGGCATACTATATTCCATCAACCGGAAAATAAATTTACTTTCCAGTTGGGTGATGGCAATGCCATAGCTTCTCAAGCCGGAGTTCCGGTTGTTTATGATTTCCGGTCAGGAAATGTAAAGATGGGCGGACAGGGAGCGCCATTGGTACCTATCGGTGATAAACTGTTATTCCATCAATATAAATACTGCCTTAATCTGGGTGGATTTTCAAACATTTCATCAGAAGTAGATGGAAAAAGAATTGCTTACGATATTTGCCCTGTGAATATAGCTTTGAATTATCTGGCAGGGCTATCAGGGCTACCGTATGATAAAGATGGGAGACTGGCATGGCGAGGCATAACAAATAAAAAACTGCTTTCTGATCTGAATGATCTTCCGTATTATAGAAAACCCTATCCAAAATCAATTGGCAGGGAATGGTTCGAAAATGATTTCAAGCTATTGATAAAATCAACCAATATACCACAAATTGATCTTTTAAGAACGATTACCGAACACATTGCTATACAAATCAGGATAAATACAAAACAAACCAAAGGAAAAAAGATCTTAGTTACAGGTGGTGGAGCTTTTAATAATTTTTTAATTGAAAGGATAAGTGCAATCAACAAAAATCAAATAATCCTGCCTGAAAAAAAGCTGATTGGTTTCAAAGAAGCCTTGATTTTTGCATTGTTAGGAACGTTAAGGATAAGGGGTGAAATAAATTGCCTGGCATCAGCAACGGGAGCATATAAAGATATTTCAGCCGGAATTATATGTCACAGCTAACGCCCTGATATAATTAACCGCAACGAACGCAACGAAATCATTGCAAACCTGTTCCGAATCGGTATAAATAAAAATTTTTTGCTATTCTATATCATCCGAATCGGATGTCCGGTATGGGCAATCACGCCAATATCCTCTTCCGTAAAAACCTTTTCCTTTCCACGGTTTATCTTTACCAAATCCCTGTCCAGGCCCCATTTTCATTTTGTGAAGGCGGTTATCATAGATGGTTTTCTGTTCATCATTCAGAATTTTACGAATTTCCTGTTTGTGGGCAGCATGCATTTTCATTAACCTTCCCTGGACGTTTGTGATTTCATCTACCTTGTCATTAATATTATTTGTGCTAAATCCTTCCTGTGTCATCAGTTTGCGCAATTCGGCGTGTTTTATTCTTAAGTCGTGCCTAAGCGGAAGGGTTTCTTTCATGTGGCTGGTATTCAGGTCTTGAATTTTTTCTTTCTGGTTTTCCGTCAGGTCAGGCAGGTTCATTACCGGACAATTCCCGGGACCTATTCCGCGCTTGCCATCAGGAGGACCATTACCTTTGCCTCTTTGTGCCATTATTTCTGTTGTTGTCAGGCCTAACAGTACAACTGTTAAGATCATTAATAATGATTTACTTTTCATTTTCATTTTTGTTTTCATGATTTTAATTATTTAAGTTTATTACTTTTAATCCGCCTGAGGCGGACAAGGGTTAATTCCCCGCCCCTTGGGGCGTTTTTAAATATTCCATTTAATACCCCGCTGCTCTGCGGCGGGGTAGTTTATTGAAACGGTTTGTTCAAATCTCTTCCCCTGCCATAGCCCCGTCTTTCAAGACCTGGCATTTTACCGGGGAATCCTTCGAGCATAATACATTTTAATATTTTGTTTAATTCTCTTTTTTGATCAGGATTGCATAATTCTTTCATCTTAATGAAATGCATTATTGTGTTTCTTTTTAGAGTCCTATGTATATCCCCATATTCATCCGACATTTGAAACAGAATTGCCGTATCCGGTTCATCTTTTGACAGCTCTTCCAATATTTCAGTTCTTTGATAGTGCATTTTGTTCAAATGGTTTTTCATCTGTTTTCTGAATTCCACATGATATGTATCAAAAAGGTCCTTTTGTTCTTCGGTAAGATTCAGGCGATCCTGCATAAAACGTTTGGGACCTTCTCCCGGTATACCTCGCCTGTCAGGCCATTCCGAACGAAATGTTCCGAATATAATGGTAGTAATGGCTGCAATATTGATCACAAGCAAGATGATCAAAATCCGGATCAATATATTTTTCTTTTTAAAATAATCCATAATTTAT
Organism: uncultured Bacteroidales bacterium; assembly: GCA_964611705.1. Classification (GTDB taxonomy): domain Bacteria; phylum Bacteroidota; class Bacteroidia; order Bacteroidales; family JAIOZK01; genus JAIOZK01. Next base: position 8,298 of record CAZTAW010000047.1, on the reverse strand, counting down.
TCATTTTCACTTAATAAATAATTTTGGAGTAATTCACTTTCATAAGTACCCGGGAAATACTGTTCTGCCAGGTATTTATATTCAGTAGCATCTGTGGTTACGAGTTTATTTGAAACATATTTATTCCCCAGAACAACTCCTGAAAACCCGGCTATCAGCAATACAGCTATTGCAGCGGCAACTCTGAATGTACTTGTTAGTTTAACTTGCGGAAGAGCTGCCAGGCGTTTATCTTCAAGTGATTCGAGCTTTGAATGTATCCTTGTTATTACAAAAGGATTGGGATTGATATGTTTTTCCGTATCAATAACCAGTAATGTTTGCTGCATTTCATGCAAAAGTTCTTTACAGGAATTGCAGTTTTGCAAATGATCTTCGAAATGTTTCCTTTCTTCTTTTGAAAGATCATTTTCAAGATAAAAAATTATTTTATTATGTATTTCCTTGCACTTCATTTTCGGTCTTTTTAGTTTGACAATCTTTTTTGGAAAAACTTGCGCATTTAATATATGTCTCTTTTATAATAATTTACGAGTTTCCTTTGTAAGTTTTTCTTTGCCCTGAACATTAATGATTCAACAGATGAAAGGGAAACATCCATTACTTTGGCAACCTCTCTGTAAGACATGTCATCATATTTAACCAGGGCAAAAGCTATTTTCTGATTTTTCGGTAAAGAATCAATGGCGTGATGCAACATTTTAGTACGTTCTTTTTTTTCAGTTTCCGATTCGTTATCATTTACCATCTCGATGGTTTCATTAATTCCCGCTGATTTGGGGTTATCGAATAATTGCCTGCGTTTGTTTTTCTTTAAAAAATTTAATGATTTATTGATGGTAATCCGGTAGATCCAGGTTGAAAGGGAGGATTCTTTTCTGAATTTATGTAAAGATTGATATATCTCAATAAATACATCCTGTGCAATGTCTTCTGCATTTTGTTGATGATGTAACAAGCCATTAGAAATCTTTAGCACCTTCCCGTAATGTTTTTTTACAAGAATTTCAAAAGATAGCTTTTCTCCATTTAATATTTTCTCAACCAGATCCGAATCTTTCATCAATCAAAAATCGCTCATTCTTTTCTATTTTGACATGGATAAAGTTAAAAACTTGCGGAGAATGTTCTGAAAAATTATTCAGAATAAAAGGTTTTTGTTTATCAGTTCTGAAAGTCATTTGTCATTGGTGTTTTATAAATTCCTAAATTAGTTGTTTGAAAATAATTTTGGTAAAGAAAAAAATAAACCGAAGCCATGAAAAATAATACAATTCACCTGTTGATTTTAAGTTCATTGTTAATTGCCTGCAGTCCACATTCAAAACTTGAAAGTGCCAAAAGAAACCCAAAGAAAGTTGAAAAGCTTATTCTGAGTAACGCGGGCCTGCGTAATTTTCCGATAGAGATAACCGAAATGACAAACCTGAAAAAGCTTGTTTTATTCAACAACAAAATAACAAAACTTCCCTCTGAGATCTGCAAGCTTGAAAATCTTGAAGAACTTGTTATTGGAAGAAATAATTTAATGGAACTTCCGTCTGAGATAGGGGAGCTGAGTAAACTTCGGAAACTTTCGCTTGAGTTTAACAGGCTCAAAACGCTCCCACAGGAAATCGCCGATTTAAGAAACCTGAAGACGCTGGAATTAAACGACAACAAACTGGAAAGTCTTCCTGGTGATATAGGAAAACTTAAGAAGCTTGAATATCTGAACCTTGACAGAAATAAACTAACAAAACTACCCCAATCAATTGGGCTTTTAAAAAGCTTGAATATTTTGATCATTGGCAAAAATAACCTGAGTGGTATTTTACCGCAATCTATCGGACATCTGAGTAATTTAAACGAGCTGAATCTTGTTAATAGTGGCCCCCTGCTTAAGATACCTTATACAATTGACCGGCTCAGAAACCTGGAATACCTGTATGTAGATGATTCCATTGAATTGCCATACAGTATATCGAAATTATATCCAAAGTTGAAAGTAGTGGTGAAATAGCCTGAAAAATCGGAAGAATTTACTACCTTATCCAAAATAATTCAGCTACCATAGTGTTCGGTTTTTAAAAAAAAGTGTCTGAAAATCGAACATGTTTCGAATGGCTTTATCATGGCAGTTTTGTTAAGTTGTAGATAATGTTTGCATTATAATATATGGTATAAAAATTGCTTTATTCGGGCATTCAAAAAATTTGTTGCAAGAGAATGTTCGTAAATAATGAGTTATAGAAGAATGGGGAATCAGGAATTTGACTTCGTTTTCCGGTTATCCTGTTTTTATATGTGACTTTTAAAAATACGCTGCATAACTCTTGCGTTGTTTGTTATCATGAAAGAATATTCAGTGAGAAATCAGGAAGAAAGTAAAATACGCATTTTTAAATCGGCATGCTTTTTATTTACTTTTATTCTTCTGGCATTCATAGCAAACATTCAGGCTCAGGACCTAAATCGTATTAATGCACTTAAAACCCAAACCAATTTAATATACGGTTCGGATGACAAGCTGATAAATGGCCCGATATATTTACCTGAACATTATAATGCAATGGGAAGTCCGTTTTTCTTTTCTGATGTATGGACAACCGATCTTTTGTTTATTAAAGGAAAGGAGTATTCCCCGGAGGAAATAAAATACAACATTGCCAAAGACAGAGTGGTACTTCATGCAGGGCTGAATACCAACGACAGGGTAATGATATTGCTAAACAATCCTGTTGTGGATTCTTTCTATATTATGAATCATTTTTTTATAAATATCTCGCATGTTTTAAACAAGGACACAAATCTGGGATTTTATGAGCTGGTTTACCGAAATGAATATAGGTTTCTGGTAAAACATCATAAAGAATTTTTAAAAGATTACAGCGAAGATATGCCACATGGCAAATATACCAATGATATTACATCTTATTATATTTTTTCAAATGGTATATTAACCAGTATCCCCAATCAAAGATCACTACTCAGGTTTTTTAAGCCGTATAAAAAAGAAATAAGAAAATTTATAAAATCAAAAAAAATTAAGTTCAGGAAGGCTAATACAATCGAACTATATACACTCATGGATTATATTACTAAGTTGACTACGGCAAATGAATAAAAGCAGGATTTTATACACATTATTACTGATATTTTTACTTTACACCTCAGCGTTTGGACAGATACATGAAATAAGAATTGGGACGGAATACAATAATTTGAAATGGGAAAATTTTGTTGAAAAAGTTGAGCAAAACTTCCCGGTGAGGTTTTATTATATTGTTGATCCTCCTTATGATTTAACCCTTAAGGTTGAAAAGGAAAATCAATTGTTAATAAAGGTGTTGGATGAAAACCTTGGTTCATTAGATATCAAAGCCTCAATTGATGGAAACAATAATGTTTTTTTGATTAAGGAAATTGAAGTTCAAACCAAACTTTCTAACGGTTTTTTTCAACTGGTTGATGTAACGCCAACCCACCGCGAGACAAAAGAAACCAGCAAAAGCAAATATTTGCGTACAACTCGCAAATATGTGGCAAGAGAATTAGTTATCGGTACAAAAAAAGAAGGTCTGTTTATTCATAAGGCTGAGATATCAGGATATATAAAGAATGCTATTGATGGTACACCTGTTATCGGAGGTAATATTTTTATTGAGGAGTTAAAAACGGGTACAACCACTGATATAAATGGTCTATACAGCATCAAGCTCAAGAAAGGCAAATACAACCTGGCAATAAGCAGTATTGAGATGGAAGAGCAAAAATACAAAGTGAATTTGCTTTCGGATGGTGAACTCAATGCCAAATTGTATCCGAAATCTTATCTTTTGGATGAAGTGGTTATCAGTTCGGAAAGAAACCATAATGTAAGAAGCACAAAAATGGGTTTTGAAAAACTTACGGCCAGGGAAGTCAGTGAGGTTCCTGCAATATTGGGAGAAAAGGATGTTATAAAGGTAGCATTGTTACTTCCGGGAATACAAACCGTAGGGGAGGGTTCTTCCGGTTTTAATGTGCGTGGCAGCCCGGCCGATCAAAATCTTTTTTACATCAGCGATGTTCCTGTATACAATACTTCCCATTTGCTTGGATTTTTCTCAGCTTTCAATTCGGATATTGTAAATGAATTTGATCTTTATAAAGGCAATATTCCTGTTAATTTCGGAGGACGACTGGCATCAATTTTTGATATCACACCCAAAACAGGCAATGAGAAGAAGTTTTCGGCCCGTGGGGGTATCAGCCCGATCACAGGCAGGCTGATGGTGGAAGGGCCTTTTAAAAAAGGCAAAAGCAGTTATCTTGTTGGTTTACGTTCAACCTATTCGGATTGGATATTGGATCTGGTTAAAAACAAAGATGTAAGTAACAGCAGTGCCAGCTTTGGAGATGCAGTGGTTAACCTCAATCTTCAATTAAATGATAAAAATCAACTCAGTCTTTTTACATACGGAAGTTTTGATAACATCAATATAGCAGGAATGACAAAGCATAACTATGAGAACATGGGCGGGTCGCTGGCATGGAAACATTTTTTCGGAAAAAAGTTGAGCTTTGATCTTTCTGTCCTAATGAGCCGCTATAGCTTTGCTGAGCAGAACAGGGAGCTTGAAGTTAAAGCATATAAGCAATCGTATGATCTGAATCATTACGAAGCGAAGATGAATTTCAATTATCATCCTAATGACAAGCATGATGTTAGTTTTGGAATTAATAGCATCTTGTATGAATTGGAAAGGGGCGATTACTTACCGCTGAATACTGAATCCCTGGTTGAATCGGTTACCTTTGGTATGGAGAAAGGAATTGAAAACGGTATTTATCTTGGCGATACCTGGAGAATAACTCCATTGCTCGAAATTAGCAGTGGTTTACGTTATAATCTTTATGCATATCCTGGCCCCAAAACTGTTTATAAATACCTGGAGTATCGCCCGCGTGAAAAGGTGAATATTACCGACACACTGCATTTCGGCAATAATGAAATTGTTAAAACATACGGAGGCCTTGATTATCGTTTGGCTGCAAAGTACATGCTCCATGAGAATTTTTCAGTGAAAGCAGGGTATAACAGCTTGCATCAGTATATTTTTCTGTTGTCAAATACAATTGCCATTTCCCCAACTGATATTTGGAAGTTGGCAGACTATAATATTAAGCCCATGACAGGCGAACAGTATTTAGTGGGCATGTATTCAAATCTGTTTAAAAACAAGCTTGAGTTTTCCGTGGAGGGATATTATAAAATAGTGTATAATCTGGTGGAATACAAAGATGGTGCTGAGTTTCTGGTTAATCAAGTGCCTGAAACGGATATTGTACAAGGCAGGCTTACAGCATACGGACTGGAATTTATGTTGCGAAAACCTCATGGTAAATTAAATGGCTGGATCAATTATACTATTTCAAATGCAACAGTTGAGGTGGATAATCCCATTACGGGAGAAAAAAACAATTTTGGCGAACCCTATCCGGCCAACTGGGATATTCCCCATGCCTTTAATTTAATGGCCAACTATAAGATTTCAAGAAGACTTAGCATCTCTGGTAATGTTGTATATTCAACAGGAAGGCCAGTGACTTATCCTACGGCGATCTACTATCAGAATGGAGTGGAAATACTTCATTATTCAAGAAGAAATGAATACCGCTTACCGGATTATTTCAGGATAGACCTTTCGATTACGCTTGAAGGTAATTTGTTGGCTAAAAAGCTTGCTCATGGTTCATACACCATTTCCGTATATAACCTAACGGGAAGAAAAAATGCATATTCGGTTTATTTCAGATCGGATACAAAAGCTGTAAACGCCTATAAACTTTCAATATTCGGTACTCCGATCTTTTCGGTAACGTATAACTTTAAACTGGGTAATTATGCTGATTAGGAAATCCAAAATACCAATTGTTTTACTACTTTTCATGCTATGTTCCTGTGTTGAAGAATACTGGCCCGATGTTTCGAAATATGAGAATTTGCTTGTGGTTAGCGGAGGTATTTCCAACCAGGAAGGTCCCTGTACAGTGAGGCTATCGGTTTCATCATCAATAGATTACCCGCGATATATACCTTATCCGGAGTGTAATGTTGCCATTAGAGATGATATGGGTAATTCCGAACAATTATTTGAAACCGAACCCGGGGTTTATAAAACTAAAGCCAAAGGGATTCACGGAGAAGTTGGAAGGGCTTATATGCTTACAATAAGAACACCGGATGGAAAACACTATGAATCTTATTATTCCAGCATAAAAGAACCTGTTGGAATTGATTCGGTTTATGGTTTGGTTGAATATCATCAGACAAATGATCCTGAGGTAGATGAGGTTGGAATACAATTTTATCTGAATACCGAACTTTCAGGTTCCGATTCAACTTTCTTTTTCTGGGATTTAACAGAAACCTATGAATATCATTCCGACTGGACCCTCGATTATTTGTATGAAGGAGAATTTAAACGATTTCACGATCCGGATACTTTTTACACCTGCTGGAAAACAGAATCAATCAATAAGATCCTCACGCAAAATGCATTGGGGCTGCAGAAACCTCAAATACTAAATTTCCCTTTACATTATGTAACTACCGAGACCAAAAAGCTTAGTGAGAGATACAGTTTGCTGGTAAAACAACATATAATTGATATGGATGCCCAGGAATACTGGTATAAAATAAACAACATGGTTGCAGAGGAAGGTTCGCTTTATGCAAGGCAGCCTTATCAGGTTACAGGAAACGTGAGAAATGTAAACGATCCGGAAGAGCCCGTTTTAGGGGTCTTTATGGCCTCAAGCGTTGTAACAAAAAGAATATTTGTTGATCGTCCGCTTGGCATTGATTTCAGCTATCCGTTTTGTTATCCTGATACGGATATAAGGGGCTTTATTTACTGGCCACCGGCATTCTGGCCAATTTATGCATATTTGACCGATGACGACCAATTTGCTCATGGGCCAAAGGAATGTTTTGACTGTACATTAAGTGGTGGAGAACTTGAAAAACCTGACTTTTGGGATGCTGATAAATAGACTTGTTAATTGTTTTAATATGAATAAAATTGTTGCATTAGTTTTTGTTTGTTTGTTGAATGCAGGATTGTTTGCACAGGGTGTTGATCATCAAGAAATCAAGCGCCTTAACGATTTACCCGAAGAGAATATTGACCTGCTTATTGACAGAAATATATATGTTGCAGGCGAACATGTTCATTTCAACCTGTATTACCACATTGAAGATGAGGCAAATGAACAGCTTAGCAATATTGTTTATATTGAACTCTTTAAGCCCAATGGCAAAAAAATAGAATCACGTAAATTCCGGATCAGGGGTATGCATGCATCAGGATCTATTGCCATCCCGGAAGAAACTCCCTCAGGTAACTATATAATTCGTGCCTATACGCAATACATGAGAAACTTCTCGGCTGCTTCTTATGCAAATGCTTATTTATTTATTATCAACCCCGAGCATTCATTAAAAATGGTGAAACAAAAAAAACCGAAAAACATGGAAGTAGCTATTCAGGGAGGCGGCCTGATTAGCGGAGTTGAAAATGAGATTGCCCTGAGATTGAATCAATCATTCTTTAACAAGGTTAAAGCGATCAAGTTGAAGAACAATGATAATGAATTGGTTGAAAATTGTTTTTATGAACCAAACGAATTAATGTTGATTAGGTTTACACCATGTGATTCATTACGTTACTTCCTTCGATTCGATCTGAAAAACAAAGATTCTGTTATCGCAGCCCTGCCCGAAAATACCCAAAAGCAATTTCAGTTGCTCACATCAAGAAAAGATGCTGCACTGATGGTAAATATTGTAAAACCGACTGACCTTCCCGCTCCTGCCGAACCTTTTAAAATAGTAATATACAACCACAGCTTTTTGCAAAAAGCCGTTTACCGGGTTGCACCGGAGAAAAACATAAATACCACAGAAATTCCATTTGAAGATCTGCCTGAAGGGGCGATCTACCTGGCTTTGTTTAATAAAAGGAATACACTGCTTGATCTTTCTGCTGCTTATGGAAAAATTGACAAACCTTTAAATGTTAATTTACTTGCCAATCAAAAGGAATATTTACCAAGAAGAGAAGTTAGCATAGAAATTGATCCCGATTTTAATGAGCCGGCCAGTCTTTTGGTAGCTGTTGTTAAAAAGAATTTACAGATCGGATCCGAAAAATCATTGCCCGATTATGCAATGGACAACCCGGTTTTTATGCAATCTTATTTGTTGAACCAAAACAATATCTCCGATGAATTGGTCAGGCAGATTGATGCAACAATGATTCTTTATAATCA
>CAZTAW010000046.1:0-16967 GCA_964611705.1 uncultured Bacteroidales bacterium | reverse complement strand
GCTAAGAGTTGAATTTTCTCCCAGGGTTTCAGGTCGCTTTCCATAGCCAGGATTATTGATTTTAAACCCGGTACTGAAATAATGGATGTAGGCACCGGAGGAGGTTTGCCGGGAATTCCGCTGGCCATTATCTTTCCTGACAGTCAGTTTTTACTGATGGATTCCATTAGAAAAAAAATACTGGCTGTAAATGATATGCTTGAAAAACTAGGCTTGAAAAATGTACAGACGGAAATCAACAGGGTTGAGAATGTCAATAAAAAATTTGATTTTGTCGTAAGCAGGGCGGTAACAGCATTGCCAAAGTTTTTGCGATTAACCCGGAATAATATTAATGCCCGGTCTGTTAACGAGCTGAAGAATGGGATTCTATATATAAAAGGTGGTAATTTTGATGAGGAGTTGAGAGAAATTGACTGGCACTATAAAGTATATCCTCTAAAGGATTTTTTCTCCGGGGAATTCTTTATCACAAAGAAAGTCGTTCATATATACCCGTTTTGACAAAATTTTAAATCTTATTTTTATTGATTTCTGCTTTGCCCTTGATTTTTTTTGAGTATTTTAGCCGACCTCTTAAAATAAAACTTTCGAATAAAAAAAAGAAGCTATGGAGACAATTAAAAAGACATTAAAGGATTCGGCTGCCATGCGGTGGCTGGTGCTGATCCTTATCAGTGGATTGACTTTCGGTACTTATTGGTTTCAGGATTTCTTTTCCGGTATTAAGCCATTGATGATCACAGAGCTGGGTATTACCAGTACACAGTTTGGAACGTTGATTCAGTGGACAACCTGGGCCAATGTTTTTGGTATGATCATTATCGGGGGTATTATTCTTGATAATTGGGGAATTCGCAGAACAGGTATTGTTTTTGGGGCATTGGCCACATTAGGTGCTTCCCTGACCGCATTGGGAGCTGCGGGAACATTTTCTGATAACCTGGATACCCAAATGTGGATCATGATGATCGGACGTTTGTTATTTGGTTCCGGCCTGGAGGTAGTCTGCGTGATTGCCATGAGAACTATAGTTAAATGGTTTAAAGGATATGAGTTGGCATTAGCTATGGCGATTAACATGGGATTTGGACGACTCGGTTCAACACTCGGTCAGGCACTCTCAATTGACATCGGTGGTGGTGTCGTAAGCCCTGCAGTTAATTTTGCTGCTACCCTTATTGGAATCGGTCTGATCATGTTCCTCATTTATATAATGTTTGATGTGAAGCTCGACAGGCAAATGAAAGGTAGCGGAGATGTCGAGGAAGAAGAACCTTTCAGGTTCTCTGATCTTATTAAGCTGGTTACCAACCGATCATTTATTTTTATTGCCCTGCTTTGTGTTACCTTCTACTCAGCAGTGTTTCCATTTATGCAATATGCGCCTGATTTGTTGATCAATAAATTTGACTTTAGTTATAATCTTCCTGATAGCGCTGATGTGGTCTTGTTTGGCAGCACTACCCTGGGCAATGCCTCTATTTACATCGGACTCTTTATCTTTGCGCTTGCCGTAACGCTTGTTCCGGCGAGATTTAAAAAACGGCAGGGGCAGATCGTTTCTTTGGCTGTTATATTGCTATTGTTTATTGGATTCATTTATTCACTGTCCGATACATTAGGTATGTGGCTCAGAAACGGACCCAAAACAGCCAGCCTGATTCCATTGGGTTCTATTCTCTTTACACCAATTTTCGGAAAATTTGTTGATAGCAAAGGTAAGGCCGCATCACTGATGATACTTGGTGCATTGTTGCTGATCTTTGCTCACCTTACGTTATCAGTATTTGATAATGTGGTGTTAGGATACTTCGGATTGTTGTCACTCGGAATTGCATTCTCACTTGTTCCTGCTGCTATGTGGCCTTCCGTTTCAAAAATTGTTGCGGAAAACCGCCTTGGGACTGCTTATGCTGCCATGTTTACAGTACAGAACTGGGGATTGAATGCTTTCTTTGTTGGTATTGGCTGGGTGCTCGATAAAGTAAATCCCAAAGTAGTTGCCCTGATTGATCAGACCAGGAGTGCATTTAAAGCTAATGGCCTAAATGATATTCAAATTAGTAAGTTGATGCAGGAGATGCAATACGGTAAGAATGAACTTACCAATCCTGAAATAGTTAGTCAGATTGATTCAATCAAGAATTCTTTCCAGGCTGAAGGATTAGGAAAGGCAGAGATAATGAATCGAATTACTGAAATACAAAGTGTTGTAACAACTGACATTCCATCATTCAACTATACAACCCCAATCCTGATGCTGGTCGGACTTGGTGTAATTGCTATGTTCCTTGCCTTTATGCTGAAACGTGCCGATAAGAAACAGGGATACGGACTTGAGTTGCCTTCCGGCGCGGAAAGCCCGAGGGATAAAGAAGCACAGGAACGGGCAAATCTTGAATAATTCTTTAATAATCTAAACAATAAAAGGAGGCGAATTACCGTCTCCTTTTTATTATTGGTATTATGCGTAACTTTGAAGTTCTGAGAATTCAGAATGTATTTATTAAATAACCTTTAAATCCTTTTATAAAATGAGTGATATATTAAAAGATTTACAACCCGAAGCCTTATGGCGGATATTTGAAGAAATGTGCCATGTGCCCCGTCCGTCGAAGCATGAAGATAAAATCCAGGAATTTGCAGTGAATTTCGGAGAAAAATTGAACCTTGAAACTTTTAAGGACGAAGTGGGCAACGTTATCATGCGTAAACCTGCCACAGAAGGAATGGAAGACAGAAAAAAAGTGATACTGCAGGCTCACCTCGATATGGTGCCGCAAAAGAACAGTAATGTTCAGCATGATTTTGAAAAAGACCCCATCAAACCTTTTGTTGAAGGAGAATGGGTGAAAGCCAAAGGTACAACCCTGGGTTCTGACAATGGTATTGGCGCGGCTGCTGCTATGGCAATTCTTGAGGCAAACGATATTCCCCACCCGCCGCTTGAAGTATTGCTTACAGCAGATGAAGAAACCGGCATGACTGGTGCCAATGGACTGAAACCAGGTATACTGCATGGCGACATATTGATCAATCTCGATTCGGAGGATGAAGGTGAACTTTATATTGGTTGTGCAGGTGGTGTGAATACCAATGCAAAATTCCCCCTCCAAAAAGTTGAGGTTCCTGCCAATATGGTTCCTTATCGCATCAGTGTTACCGGACTTAAAGGTGGTCATTCAGGACTGGATATTCACCTGGGAAGGGGAAATGCCAACAAGATTATTGTGAAGCTGATGATTGAAGCTGCGAAAAAGTATGGTCTCAGACTTTCTGAAATTGATGGCGGAAGCCTTAGGAATGCTATTCCCAGAGAAGCGTTTGCAGCAGTTGTTGTGAAAGAATCGGAAAAAGATGCATTCAAGCAATTTGTTTCCAATTTTGAAACAGATACCAAGCTGATGTTCAAAGATGCCGATCCCGGGTTGATGATTGATGTAAAATCAACCAAAATGCCCAAAAATCTGATTGATGAAGCAACACAAAATAATTTGTTTCAAGCGGTTGACGAATGCCCGAATGGTGTAATTGCATTTGATAAAGAAATGCCCGAAGTAGTTGAAACATCCACAAATTTAGCGGTTGTAAAATCCGTTGACAACAACATTGAGATTGCTACACTGCAAAGAAGCGCTATTGATGATGATAAAGACAAACTATCAAAAGAAGTATTTGATACCTTTAAAAAGTATAACGGGAAACCCGAGTGCTCGGGAGATTACCCAGGATGGAAACCCAATGTAGATTCGCCTGTACTTAAGGAAATGAAAGACGTTTATGAAAAACTTTATGGAGTTGTTCCTTTGGTTAAAGTAATTCATGCAGGACTCGAATGCGGTATTCTGGGTGCCAAATACCCCAACTGGGATATGATCTCATTCGGGCCTACAATTCGTAATCCCCATTCACCGGATGAAATGGTGAATATTGAAACAGTGAAGAAGTTCTGGAATTTTTTGTTGGAAACATTACGGGAAACCCCTGCGAAATAAATTAAAAATGAAAATGTTTTGCCGGTATAAAAAGAAATAATATCTTTGCACCTCCAAAAAAATTAGAAAAATGACAAAGAGAACATTTCAGCCGTCAAACAGAAAGAAGAAGAACAAACATGGATTCAGAAAAAGAATGTCTACAACCAGAGGCAGGAAGGTGATCAACAGAAGAAGAGCTAAAGGCAGGAAATCTTTGTCTGTATCCTAAGATACGCGATAAATTTTTTCAGATGAAATTAAAAGAAGGTATTTTTCATTAAACATACCTTCTTTTTTTATGAAATAGACTTTTGCATTATACGTTTTTAAAACATGACTTTCTTAAAGATCATACTGTTTATCATTATTTTTTATTATGTTTTTCATTTGATTATCAGGTACTTGTTTCCATACCTTTTAAAAAGGCACATACGAAAAACCCAGGAGAAATACTACGGGAAACAGAAAGAGCAGCATAAACAATCCCGCAAAGAAGGTGATGTAAGTATAGATTATGTTCCTGATGATAAAAAGAAAAATAAAGATGATATCGGGGAGTACGTTGATTATGAGGAGGTAGATGAATAATGTAATTCCCTTTTTCTTTAACAGATAAGTATTTTTTGTTACGCATTCATAGTTCTTCTTTTTATTTAACTTTGTCAGTTGCGAATCAAAATCGAAACCGATGAAAAATATTACTTTCAAAGATGTTGTCCCTTATCTTGTTGCGATTGTATTGTTTGTGGTTATTACAATGATTTATTTTAATCCTTTGCTGCAGGGCAAGAAACTAAAGCAGGATGATATAATCAACCACAAGGGAATGTCGAAAGAGATCACGGATTTCCGGGAAAAGACAGGGGAAGAGGCTTTGTGGACTAATTCAATGTTTGGTGGTATGCCTGCTTACCAGATTTCTGTGAAGTACAAATCAAACCTGTTTCGTTACATTGATAAGATATTTTTATTGGGCTTACCACGTCCGGCAGGTTATGTGTTTTTATATTTTGTCGGTTTTTTTATTCTGCTATTGACATTGCGGGTCAATCCCTGGCTGAGTATTGCCGGTGCCATCGCTTTTGCTTTTTCTTCTTATTTTTTCATCATATTGGATGCCGGGCATAATTCCAAAGCGCACGCCATTGGCTATATGGCCCCAGTATTGGCGGGAATCATACTAACATACAGAGGAAAGTATATATTAGGAGGAATATTGACGGCCCTTTTCCTTGCCCTGGAAATACAGGCCGGTCATCCCCAAATAACTTACTATCTGTTAATAATAGTAGTGATCCTGGGATTGGTTGAACTGGGTTACTCAGTTTATGATAAACAGTTAAAGAAATTTCTGATAGCTACTGGCATACTTGTTCTCGTGGCTGTATTTGCAGTACTAACTCATTTTACAAATCTTTGGGCTACTTACGAATACGGAAAGGATACAATCCGTGGTAAATCGGAGCTAACCCTCAACCAGGAAAATCAAACATCAGGATTGGATAAGGATTATGCAACGGACTGGAGCTATGGTATTGCAGAAACCTTTACATTAATGATACCGAATACAAAAGGCGGGGCTACCGATGCTTTGGCGAATAATGAAAAAGCACTTGACAAAGTTGACAGAAATTACAAGCAAATCATCGCCGGGCAAAACCAATACTGGGGTGATCAGCCTTTTACTTCAGGACCGGTTTATGTTGGGGCCGTTATTGTGTTTCTTTTTGTATTGGGATTATTTATTGTAAAGGGAAGATTGAAGTGGATATTGCTGGCAGCAACAGTCCTGTCAATCATGCTAAGCTGGGGTAAGAATTTTATGCCCTTAACCGATTTCTTCCTTGATTACATTCCGGGCTATAATAAATTTCGCGCTGTGTCAATGACGCTGGTTATTGCCGAATTAACCATACCTATACTTGCAATTCTGGCATTGAATAAAGTAATAAAAAATCCTTCCATCATTAATGAAAAAAGAAACTATTTGTACATCTCATTCGGAATAACAGGAGGATTAGCATTGCTGTTTTATTTATTTCCGGGCTTTTTCAATTTTTTCAGTACCGGGGAGATTGAAGAAATGAAAAGCCAGATTGTTAGATACTTTATGCAGCAAGGGGCCACCGAGGCGCAGATTCAGGGATTCCTGACGCGGGATTTCCCCGCCATTGTTGACAACCTCGAAACAGCCCGTATTTCAATATTCAGGGCAGATGCGATAAGAAGTTTCCTTTATATATTAATTGCCGGAATCGTTTTATGGCTATACGGAATGAAAAAGGTAAACTGGCCAATACTTATCGCCATTTTTGCTGTTATTATTCTGGCAGATATGACTACAGTTGCATACCGTTATTTGAATAAAGATGATTTTGTAAGGAAATCAACCATGCGCCAGCCTTTTGAAAAATCGGCTGCCGATAAGCATATTTCACAAGACAAAGACCGGAATTTCAGGGTGTTGAATCTCGCAGTTAATACTTTTAATGATGCAAGTACCTCGTATTTTCATAAATCCATTGGCGGTTATCATGGTGCAAAGTTGAGACGATATCAGGAATTAATTGAATATGGTATTTCACCTGAAATAACCCGTCTGAAAAAGCTTGATAATAAAAACACTTCCATGCAGCAATTCAATGCATTGTTAAGAAATTCACCTGTCTTGAATATGCTAAATACCAAATATATCATACTACGTACGCAACTCATTTTTAATCAGTTTGCCTTAGGGCATGCCTGGTTTGTTGATGACTTTGAAATTGTGGAAGATGCGGATGCCGAAATAAAAGCCATTCGGAATTTTGATCCTGAGAAGACAGCTATTATTGATAAACGCTTTGAGGATAAACTTGCTGATTATACAGCTTCAAAAGACAGCCTTGCCGGGATAGAGCTTATCAATTATAAACCCAATCATCTCAGGTATACAAGCAATGCAAGTAAGGAGCAATTGGTTGTATTTTCAGAGATATATTATGATAAAGGCTGGAAAGCTTTTGTTGATGACAAGCTAACACCACACTTCAGGGTTAATTATGTTTTGCGGGCCATGATTGTTCCGCAAGGAAAACATACCATTGAGTTTAAATTTGAACCCCAGGTATATTATACCGGAGAAACGGTTTCACTGATAAGTTCCATTATTCTGTTACTTTTTATACTGGGAGGCGCATATTTGGTGATAAGAAAGCGAGTGGAAACAAAAGAATGAAAAAAGTTCTTATTATTACGTATTACTGGCCGCCCAGCGGAGGGGCCGGTGTTCAGCGCTGGCTGAAGTTTGTGAAATACCTGCGTGATTTCGGCTGGGAGCCTGTTGTTTATACCCCTGAAAACCCTGAAGCCCCTGCCATTGATCAATCTCTGTTAAAAGACATACCCGAAGACCTTACGGTTGTCAAAAAACCAATTTGGGAACCTTATACGGTTTATAAAAAATTTATCGGACAAAAGAAAGAAAGCCGGATCAATGCAGGCTTTTTGAGTGAAAGCAAAAAGCCAAAGTTCAGCGAAAACATCTCCGTATGGATACGTGGGAATTTTTTTATACCGGATGCACGAAAATTCTGGATAAAACCTTCAGTGAAATTCCTGACGAAATACCTGAAAGAAAATCCGGTTGATGCAATTGTTTCGACCGGCCCGCCACACAGCATGCACATGATAGCGTTGGGTATAAAGAAAAAACTAAATCTGCCCTGGCTCGCCGACTTCCGCGACCCGTGGACAAATATTGATTTTTATGATGAGTTAAGGCTAACCGCGAAAGCTGATAGAAAACATCACAAACTTGAAAAACTTGCTTTATCAAATGCAGATAAGATTACGGTTATCAGCCCGGGCATGGCTGAAGATTTCTCTTCCATTTTGAATAGACAATATGATGTTATAACCAATGGTTATGATGAAGATGATATTCCTCAGCAGGAAACAGTTACACTTGATAAACAGTTCAGCATTACCCACATAGGTTCCATTGGTAAATCGAGAAATCCAAATGTATTATGGGAAGTGCTTAAGGAAAAAATCAAACAGGATACCGCTTTTGCTGAAATGTTGAAAATAAAGCTTGTTGGTAAAGTGGATTATGTCGTGAATGAATCGCTATTAAATTTTATATTAAATAAATATGTTGAGCGGATTGAATATTTGCCGCATGATAAACTTCATAAATACCAGCAGGAATCACAGGTTTTACTTCTTCTGATTAATGATACACCCAACGCGAAATTAATTTTAACCGGGAAATTTTTCGAATATATCGGATCAAGACGACCCGTTTTATGTATTGGTCCGGAAGACGGAAATGCTGCGCAAATCATTAAAGAAAATCAATTTGGTGAGGTTTGTAATTTTCAGGATAAACAGAAGCTTACACAAATTATCAATGAATTCTTTAATTTGTATAATAAGAACAGTTTAGTAAGCAAAGGTAAGGATCGTGAGCAATTTACCAGGAAAAAATTAACAGCAGATATGGCTGATTTGTTGAATGAGATGATTAAAAAGTCATAATACGATTAACGAATTCCGAAATGTTATAATTCTTGTAAAAAACTTTATAAAGCTCATTAATAATATAGTAGTTTTTAAAGGAGTTCCTTCTTGCAATTTCCTCGCAAAATATTTTCGTGGCTATTTTGCCTTCTAACAATACCTTTTCTGAAATTTCTTTGGTGTAAAATCCTTTACCCATAAACAAGCCCAGGGTACGGTTCCGGCTCAGGTCGTTAAGGGCTGTCAGGGTAAAATCACCAAAACCACAATACTTAAACAATGTTTCTTCTTTCCCGCCAAACTGAAGAAGTATTTCCCGCATTTCTTTAAATGCACGTGTAAGCAAAAGAAATCTGAGATTGGGTGAATTATATTTTGCATCAATGATCCCGATTACAATGGCATAAATATTTTTCAGAATACTTATCAATTCAACACCCATTACATCTGATGAAAAATCTAATGTAACCGGTGTAGTTTTAAAAACTCCTTTAATGTTTTCGTAAATTGATTCATTTTTTGTTGCAAAGGTGAAAGCTGTTGGTGCTTTTTCGATAAGTTCCCTGGCAAAGGTTGGCCCTTTCATACTGCATGGCGGATTGGGCAATAACTGGCTGATACATTCAAATATGGTTTTTTGTCCCTCCCCGAATCCTTTGGCCAGATTGATCAACGGAGCGTTTGTCTTGATATGTTCTTTAATACTTGAAAGATATGAAATGGTTGCTGATGAAGGAGTGGCTAAAAAAACAAAATCCGATAATTTTAAAATCTCAGGATTATCAGTTGCTTCCAGGTCCGGATTTAGCTTGATGTTTGGAAAATATTTATGATTGATATTTTTTGAGTTGATGGATTGAATCACATCAGGTTCAATGGATAAAAGGGTGACTATTATTTTCTTATTTGCTGCAATTGTATTGCCCAAAGCCGTTGCAATAGCGCCCGAACCGATGATGCTTATCTTAATTTTTTCCATTTTTTTTCTTTATTCCTGTTCTTTGCATGAATTCGTAAAAATTTTTATTTGCTTCTTCTGAGATTTTCAAAACAAGAATCAGGAAAATAAATATACATGCAATGATAATACTTCTGATCAATATATCAATAATAAAATTGGAGAATTGAGGAATCAGCAGATTGATTCCATAAACACCTGCTGCAATGAGAAACACCAGTATTATTCTATGATCGTAAGGCCTGAACCCGAATTTCCGGTTCAGGTAAACGAATTTAATGATATTAAATAAGAGGAAGGAAATAGCTGAAGCCAGCGCTGCACCTGTAATGCCAATTACCGGAATTAAGATTAGATTGGATATGATCAGCAGTGTTACCAGTATAGCCATGAAATAAGTATGTACCCGATAGGCATGCGAGGTAAACAAGATCATGTTGCTTGTACCTCCGCTCATTTGGATAAGGCTTGCAAGCCCGATAAAGAAGATTACATATTTACCTGCTTCGAATTCCTGACCCAATAATCCCTCATTAAATATATTATGAATATTAGCCCAAATGCCTATTAAAAGCAAACTCCCGATAATGGCCTGGTTCAGGCAGCTTTTGTAATAGATTTTGTTGATGGTATCCGTATCCTTGTTTTTCCATGAATCGGCAATAACAACAGAAGATATCTTTAACAATGACCGTGAAGGGATCAAGATTACCTGCCCGAAATAAAAGGTAATGGCATAAATTCCGGTATGGCTCAAATCAAGGTAGGCATTGATCATAATACTGTCAATATTAAGAACAAGTATTCCTGAGAAACTGGTTAATATCCCAAAAAAGCTGACGTTGACCATCCTCTTGCTTAGTTCGGGATTTAAAAAAGAAAAGTCGGGCTTCAGGAAAAATTGCTTATCGCGAATAAGCAAAACAAGCAAAACCAGAGCAGGAATTAGAAAAGCAAAAAGGAACAATAGCACGAAAGTATGAAAATCAATCAACCCCAAAAGCATGAGTATACAAGCTGTAAAAATCAATACCCGTTGAAAAAACTCCTTCAAAAAAGTTCCCTGCACAGAATTGAAAAGCACTTTGTAGTAATTGTCAAAAACAAGGTAATACAATGTAAAAATGACCAACGGAATGATATAATAGAAGTATTCCGAAAAAAGCAGGGACTTTTCAAGGCCTTTTCCAAGTATCCAGGGTTTAAGAATGAGTAGCCCGATCAGTGAAAGAATAAGCCCTGCAAAGCTTACCATTAAGGCGATAAATAAAAATCCGTTGTGTTTTTTTTCATGATCCCTGAAATAGGTGAACATCATTGTGGTAACTCTCGGAAAACCCAGTGTTGCAAATTGTGCAAATAAAGCTGAGTAAGCAACAAGCAATCGCAACAATCCGATTTCGGAAGTGGAAAAGATTCTGGGATAAAGAAGAACAGTTGTAATAAAACCTACACCTACACCCAGATAAGAGTATATAGTGCCACGAACCGCTTGTTTTTGTATTATTCCCACAATCGTAAATTTAGTCTTTTTTCTCAATCAGTTTATTCAGCACTCGCGAGTAATAAGCCGGAAGATTTTTTAAGGAATAGAAATCAAGGCTTTTACTCGCTTGCTGACCGTGTTCAATATATTTCTTCTTATTGATCCATTCAAGGATTTTATTTGCAAGCTCTTTATCATTAGCAAATTGGGAGGTGATGGGTTTGAGCCTTTCATTCAGGGGATAGTCCTTATTTACAAGCGCTGGTTTACCATAATGTATCAGGTCATTGATGCTCCCGCTTATCTTGGTATAGCCGTATTCTTCCTTGTAAATAACATATTTGGTAGCAATAATGATGGGTAAAATCAGAAAATCGGTATTTCTGAGAACATCGTCAAAAATATCGAAAGGTACTCTTTTCGTAAAATATTTGATCTCAAGCTTATCTACCTTGATTTTTTTACATCGAGACAGGATCTTTTGTCCGTAATGGTCTTTGGGCCTACCGAGCAATGTGAGTATAACTTTTCTGTTTAGCTTACTATCAAGATGGTTGATGGCATTAAAAACCAATTCATAATTGCGCCTCCGCTGGTCAATGGTTCCGGGGATTGTGATATAAACTTCTTCGGTTTCCCGGGTTTTCTCAAAAGAAGGATCATAGCTTGCCAGCGGCAGGGCAGGAGTGGTTTTGTGATCCTTGATGATATTTGATTTGTGAGCATATTCATCAATTTTTTCATCCGGGAAACACAGGTAATCAACTTCATGTAAAAATTTTCTTCTGAAATACCAATCGAGTTCTCCAATGGTTTTGCGAACAATATGTGAAAAATCTTTCCAGATAAAATAGGATGTATAAACAGGTTTGAAGGTTTTTCCGGGAATAAGATATGCATAGGCATTGTGAATTCTCAAAATCTTTAAGGGTTTGAGCCTGATTGATAAAAAAAGCCTGAAATGAGAAGCCAGTGTATTGAAAATAATTATATCACAATTATTGATCGTTTCCAGATTTTGTTTGATAAACCTCCTCAGGGATGTTTTCTTTTCTTTGATGTACCATTCGAATTTATTGTTGTTTTTATCATTTTGTACATCACCGGAAATTTTTTGTTTTGTAAAGATCAGAACCTTAAAATCAGTTTGTGCAAGGATTTTTAGGGTATTGTTCAATACTTCCGCATGATAATCAAATTCGAGTATGGCGATTTTCCTGCTCATTTTGCAAACTTGAACTCATTTAATGAAATATCCTTGACTCTTTCTGCGATATTGCTGATCTGATCCTTTGTAAATAGCTTGTCTTTTTTTGAAGATTTGCCCAGCTTGCTGATGTTTTTATTTTTCCATGATTCTTCAGGAAGTATGATGTTTTGGGCTGTATTGGAATAATCCAGCATTTCTTCTTTAAAATTTATTCCTAAAAAACTACAGAGCAATTCGAGTGTTTCTTTCGGCTTGCCAACCAATTCATCATACAAAACAAAATGATGGTTTTGTTTTCCAAGGTATTTTTTTGAAATCCTGATTTCTTTACGATACCTGTTTATACATTTATCAATTGTTGACTGTGCAAAGTATTGCGGGTTATTTGTGCTTGCTTCGTATAATGATGCGATATTGTCAATTCCGTTCCTGATTGTGTGAAGGAAATAGGTGTCAGGAAAAACACTACTGATCAAATTGATATAGTAAAGATTCAGTGGTGTTTTTTCAACCCAGATTTTTTTTTCATTTTCAAAAGCCAGTTTGTCAATTTCCTTGATGAGATATCGTGTATATTGTTTTTTGGAAAAGAAAGGTGTAGGCCATTTAATTTTTTGCCCATAACCAGTTTTACTGAAATATTCATTCACAAATTGTTCATCTTTTTCATTAATGACCTGAAGGGCCCTCAGGAATTTTTGTTTAAAAAGTTTGTGATCCCAGAAATGCGTTTCAGGCAGTGTAAAAACGGAAGGGTGCGACCCGATCATTGATTGCAGCAAGGTTGTACCGGATCGGGCGATACCAATAATGAAAATCCTTTTGATAATTTTTCCTTCCATTTTCAGCGAAATTAATCATTAAAACGAATAACCAAAATCATTTGGCAAAATGGTATAGGCTTTTTCTATTTGTTTGCTTTGCTCCTTACTAAATGTTTTTTTCCATTTTTGATTCATTGCTTCGCAATTTCTGTAAATATCATATCCATCTTTACCTTGTTGGTTGTGTTTGATAATGAATTGTTCAACATCAGAATTCCATGTCAGACCGAGTTTTTTATATATGGATTTGAATCTCTCAAGAGGCTCCTTACAAAGCTCTTCATGAGTAATGAAATCATACGAAAATTTATTAATAAAGATGTTGAGGATATGATGAAAGATACTTATTTGTAATGCAAAATATTCAAGAGCAGTCTCTAATTCGTTTATTTCGGACTGATAATCAACTAAGAAGTCGTTTTTGATTTTTGGGTCGTTAAAAATTTTTCGATCTGCATCTGGCATTTTGAGTTTCATGTGGCTTGCAATTACTGCAGCAGGATGCCTTACAATGATGAAGGGAGTGAAATTAAGATGTTTTTGTAAAAAGGGAATGCTCAGGTGGGCATGAACGCTTTTAATAATTCTTCTTTTGTTTGATGACGCATGTAAATTTTTAAGTTGCACAACCAGTTTTGCTAACCTGATGCGAAAAGTTTTGTTGGGTTTGTCTGGTATTTCCTTTTCGATTTTCTCTTTATTTTTATCTGCAATTTTCATCAGAAGTGCATTGAGTTTGCTTTCGTTCGGAAGTGGTTTGCCAGAGAGGGATAAATCGAAAAGTTTCAGATAATTAACCTCTTTTTCATTTTCCTTAATATAAGGAAATCGTCTCAGCTTGTTTTTAAGAATATAAGCCAGGTAATTATTTTTTTCATTATCCGGCTCATGGATATATGTTGTTTCTTCATTAGCCGAAAGCACATTTGCCAACCAGGTGGTGCCGCTGCGGGGCGGGCCAAAAATGATAACCGGTTTTTTGTTTTTTGTCATGAATAAGGGATAATGCAAGTATCAGCATACAAAAATAAAGTATTTCGTACAATTCTTTTTTTAATTAAAGAATACAAAAAAATTTAAAGAAAAAAATGGTTTCAATTCGTTCTGCTTATCTCCCTTTTCCTCGCATCTGCGATACTAGCATTAAGTTCAAATCCAATCAATAATACAATGGCATTGAGATTTACCCAAAGCATCAGGATTACAATGGTACCGATTGAACCATATAGCTTGTTATATTGGGCAAAATTGTCAATATAGAAATTAAAACCAAGAATAAAGAGAAATGATAAAATTGTTGCTAAAGTAGATCCTGCGGAGATAAACCTGAAATGCTTGCGAGAAGCAGGAGCTATGTAATAAATTATTGATATGGCTAAAAATGTAATGAGCAATGTGATGATCCATTTTGCCGTGTTTACAAGCCAGGTGGTAAAACTACCTGTCATGATCTGGTTTTTCTCAATATAATCAAGAAAAAGATTGGAGGTAATTAACAGTCCGCCACCAATAACGATCATAAGAGTAACAATAACAATCAGCAATATGGATATCAGGCGCAGCTTAAGGTTAGACCTGGTTTCTATTGTGTGGGATGTACGGTTAAAAGCTTTCATCAAGCCCATCATTCCGTTTGATGAGAAAAAGACGGAAACAAAAAATCCCAGTGAGAGTAATCCACCATGATGATGTTTGACGATTTCCGTAATGGTTTGTTCTACTGTATTGTAAGCGTGTGTCGGCAAAGCATTCTTAATAGCTTCCATGATGAAGTCTTCAAGATTGCTGATCGGAATGTAAGGGATCAGGGTGAAAAAAAACAAAATGGCAGGGAAAATGGCCAGCAGAAAAGAGAATGAAAGTGCATTGGCGCGAGAGATCAGAGAACTCTTTTTTATTCCTTTAACAAAAAAAATTACAACATCATATAAAGGCATGCCTTCAAAACCCGGGAGCACAATTTTTTTAGAAACGTTTTTTGTTTTCTCCCGAAGGTATATAAATGGCTTTTTGATGTTTAATTTCCCCATTTTTTTGAATTGTCGCTACACTGCTTTTAAACTCATGTCAAGACTTTTAACCTGGTGTGTAAGAGCGCCTACTGAAATATAATCAACACCGCATTCGGCATATTGCCTGATGTTTTGTAAGGTGATGCCACCTGATGCTTCTGTTTCGTATTTGCCTGCGATCATGTTAACGGCTTTCCTGATATTTTCAGGTGAAAAATTATCAAGCATAATTCGGTCTGCATTCCCGCTTTCGAGCACCTGTTTCAGCTCATTAAAATCCCTGACCTCAATTTCTATTTTAAGCTTTTTGTTTTTGCTCCTTAGGTATTCATTCGTTGATTTGATGGCTTCCGGTATTCCACCGGCAAAATCAATGTGATTGTCTTTTATCATGATCATGTCGTGCAAGCCCATCCTGTGATTTACTCCACCACCTATCCTAACGGCTTCTTTTTCAAATATCCTGAAATTAGGTGTTGTTTTTCGCGTGTCCAAAACTTTGGCTTTTAGTCCTTTGAGCTTTTGTGTAACTTTGTGGGTGTATGTTGCAATTCCGCTCATGCGCTGCATAAAGTTCAATGCAAGCCTTTCCCCTGTGAGAATTGATCTTGCAGGACCCTTAAGTTTAAAAGCAATATCACCGGGCTTAACAGCCGTACCGTCCTTAATGAGCTTTGTAAAAACAATGCGTTCATCAACATGTTTAAAAACTCTCCGGGCTATTTCTATTCCGGCAATAATGCCTTTTTCTTTAACAAGCAGTTTTGCTTTACCTTTTGCATTTTCCGGAATTGTTGCCCTGGAAGTATGATCTCCGTCGCCAATGTCTTCCTGTAATGCTTTAACTATGCATTCGTCAATTTCCATGAATTGCTTTATTCGTTAAGTCCTACATGAAAGATCTGCAGGAGGTATTGATTTTTCGATTTCTTCATTAGAAAATAAGTACGGTATTGTTTTCCTTCTGAAAAATATGTGCCGATGGCATAATGGGCTCCTTTATCGGATGTGCCTTTGTGTTTAATAATAAAGTTCTTGGGAGGATGTTTTTTGAAAAATTCATCCAGAATATACTTGCTTTGTGTTTTACTGTATGTACCCTCATTTCTGAGAATATTCAGTTCTATCATATTGTCAAAATATTTTGAAAGTGCATCGCTGTCACCTTCTGAAATATAGGTTGAGATTATATCAAGGATGTTGTCAGTTTCCTGGGCCATTATTTTATTCATGGAAACAGAAAAAATAAAAAGAACCAGGAATAAAAAGCAGTATTTAGTTGTTTTGCAGCGTTTCATAATTTTTTCAGTTTATACAAAAATATAATTTTGAATTGATTTAAGAAATTTATGCATTCAATTTTGTACATTTGTTTGAGTCTAAATCTGTATATCATGAGAAAATATCATATCCTCTTTTTGCTACTGTGTACCGGTTATCTCTTCCTATTATCATGCCATAATGAAGAAGAAAGAACCGGTGAACAACAATTCAGGGAACAACTGGATTCTTTTTCCGAATCCATAGAGAATATTGATGAAACAATGAATCTTGTTGATTTGCTCAACAAAGAGCTTGAAAGGCTTGAAGAAAAGGTAAGATCGGGAGCGCTAAGTCGCGAACAGGCCAATAAGCTTGCAGAAGAGCTCAATGAAACATACAGGCGGGAAATTGCCAAACGTTCAAACCTGAATCCGGCAAAAAGCCTTCCGCAATGGGCAAAAGATATTGGTCTGACCGAACCCAGGGGGCTTGTTTTGGACCGTGATTTTTCAAAAAAAACATCTGTGCATAACCAGGATGAAGGATATAACTCTATTAAACTTGTATACCGTGGTAATTATGATGCTGCCATTGAACAGGCCAAACGCATTGCTGAAAATGCCAAATTACCGCTAAGCAAGAATTACGCGGATGCATTTGCCAAAGCAGAAAAATATCCTTCCGCTTTAAAAGAAATCAGGGGGATATCCTATATGAATTACAAACCCGGC
>CAZTAW010000045.1:5962-16866 GCA_964611705.1 uncultured Bacteroidales bacterium | reverse complement strand
TCGGGATCAAAGATCGCAATTATACAATTTGAAAGCAATTCATCCCGATTATCAATTAGATTCAGTTTCTCATTTCTTTCAAAGCATCGCTGCAATTGTATTGTTTATTACTATCCTACTTAATTATCGGGATCAAAGATCGCAATTATACAATTTGAAAGCAATTCATCCCGATTATCAAGACGATACAGTTTTGTGGTATTTCTAAAATATTAACGTCAATTTATCCTGTCTCGCTTCATGACATTGTTATCGGGATCAAAGATCGTAAAATAACAATTTGAAAGCAAGCACGGAGTTTTGTAATTCACCGGGTGACTTTAAGTCACCCGGTGAATTCTGAATTCTTCCCAAAGGAGTCCTTCTGACTAATTACCTCATATTCTTCACCGTCATGTCTACCTCATTGGCTACCTGCTGGTTGTAGCTAAATGCCAGGTCCTGGTAGTTGATCAGGTCTACAATAGTTCCGATGAAACACAGGCCGGCGGTAAACAGATAGAGAATTCCCATTCCTATTTGCCCGATAAGAAATCTTTGTATTCCTGCTACTACCACAAAACCCAATAGCGTGGTCAGGAGTATCATATTCGGGTCTTTGCGCCTGAAACGGTATATATTTGCAAAATTCTGCAATTGCGGATCGGAATAATCCTGCGTCAGGTTCTGGATATAAGCCATTTCCTGGCCCTGCAGTTCGGGCATAAACTGTAAAATGTGTGCCATAATATTTATGTATTAAAGATTATTTTCATGCTTCTGCTGGTCGTTCTGAAAACCCTTATGATTCTGTATGTTAAAATTATTATTGCAAAAATCCCCAGCGGATGGCTTTGAAAAGAAGCAGCAACGTCACCCCTGAAAAACCATGAAATTGAACTCCCCAGCCCGCAACCGGGGCAAAAATCCCAGCCCAGATTATGCAAAGGACATAAACTGTAATGATCCGCAGCGGGATTGTTAAAAGCCAGCAAAACAAGTGCAATTAGCCAGATAAAGGCTTCAAGATTATGCCTGAAAAAATAATACCTTTTGTTTCTCACGCCAATTGCTTTTAAGCAAATTTAACCAGTAAGATAAAGAAATTCAAGAAAAAGTGAATTTATTTATGTTCAGAAACTGAAAGGCAGAAGCACAAACACAGCAATGTCCCAAACGATATGACTAACCGAATTCATCAATACCGAGTTGTATTTCATGTAAAGCCATCCCCAGAACAATCCGCAAACCAGGGCTGCCAATATTAATATCAGATTTCCGGTTGGTACATGAACCAGGGTATAAATTGCGGTAGCCAGCAAAAACCCACCTGTCTTACCTATTTTACCCGCCAGCTTACGCTGAATATAAGCCCGCCAGAACAGTTCTTCTCCCGGACCGATTATCAGCAACATCAACAAGCTGATACGCCACAGACCGGCATCTCCTTTAAAACCATAAACATTTTGAATATCGCCTCCGGCAAAATCAAAGATATGTCTTACCAGGATGTTGCCTAAAAAGAAAATGATATACAGCACAAGAGCAGAAGCAAATCCGTAAAAAACCTTAAATGAGGGATGTTTGCGTATATCCTTCCGGATCAGTTGCCAGTAATCTTTATCTGTTAAAAAACCAAGACCAGTTAATACCAGCAGATTCAGGCTCATCCACCACCAGAAATCCAGCAAACCAAACTGCCTGTATATAAACAGAGGTACAAATAATGCAAAAGCAAGCAAGGTAATTACATAAAACATGTAATTGTTTTGCTGGCTTTGCCGGTTCAGGGAGGTCATACCAGGTTGTTGATCAAGGCATCAAGTAATAAGGCAACAGTACAGAGCGAGCCAAACAACAGGTTTAATCTGGCTGTACTGCCATCAAGGGTAATGAAATCCATAGGATTTCCTGAGTTTTTCCGCTTTAAAGCCTTTTTCCATAAATTTATCGCCAAAGGTAAAGCCAGTATGGTGATTAAAAAAGTAAATGGCATTGATGTGGTATTGGGTAGTAAAAAGAAAGGTATCAGTATCAAGGCCAATACCATGAAGAATGGGCCGTATATGAGAACGCCATAATATCTCAGTGATTTTTTATCCCCCAGCAAAGATGCTATGGTAATGATATTTCCTTTTTTATCCGATTTAATATCGCGCCAGTTGTTGGCATGTAAAATAGCAATTACCAGTGTTGCCATTGGAATTGCCCATATAACCGGTATCCATGAAAGCTGTCCGGTTTGTACATACCAGGCGCCAAGCGCACCAAGAATACCGAAATCCATAAACACAGCAAAATCCCCGAGTGCATTGTATTTGAGTGAAACCCTGTTTCCGGTTGTGTAAAACATCCCGATGGAAAGGCCAACAAACCCGATAACCAGCAACCACCAGCCACTGATCCAGGACATGATAAGCCCCATAATGCCACCAATGCTAAACAAAATAATGGAAGCCCTTTGGGCCTCTTTGATCGTAATGATGCCACGAACTATGCCACCGCTAACAGGATTGGGAACCTTATCCAGTCCCCGGCGAAAATCATGTATATCGCTTAGAATATTGGCTGCTGCGTGCAACACAATCATGGCAAAGAAAGCCATTAAAAACAGCCAGGTATTCAGGCTTGCTGCTCCGTAAGCAACCGCCAGCACAGTTCCGAAAATAACCGGCATGGTTGAAGCGGGTAATGAAAACGGACGGATTGATAACCACCATTTCTTCACAAAATATATTTCCTTCTCCTTGATCATCTCTTTCATTTAATGCTATAAATACGAAACAAAAATAAGTAATTTATGTTCATCTTTATTATCTGCATAGAGTTTGTCCAAACAGTCTTGGACATTGATTATTGCCAAAAGATATCTCCATCAGGTTAAAGAACATTTACTTCTTTCTCAATCCTGATACCAAAAGTCTTATAAACAGACTGTTCTATCATCTTTGCCAGATCAAGTATCGCTGTCCCGCTTGCGCCCCCGTAATTCACCAATACCAGGGCTTGTTTATCATGCACACCTGCTTTGCCCATTCGCTTTCCTTTCCAGCCGCATTTTTCGATCATCCAGGCAGTAGGAATTTTAAAACGGCAATCATTCATTTCGAAATAGGGAATGTCAGGATGGTTTTTCTGCATGTATAAAAATTTTTCACGACTTATAACAGCATTCTTGAAAAAGCTTCCGGCATTACCCAGAACTTCATGATCCGGCAGTTTCGACTGCCTGATTGTTTTTACGGCATCGGCTACATCCATTATTCCCGGGTTGGTAACACCTTTATTTCTGAGATATTCCCTTAAAACTTTATATTCAATATTTATCTTCGGCTTTTTCTGAAGGCGATATATTACAGAAAGGATAATGTATTTTCCTTTTTCTTTTTTAAAAATACTTTGACGATAATCAAATTGACAAGCTTTTTTTGAGAAATTGACTATTTCACGGGTTGATAAGTCAAGGGATTTTAATTCTTTGAAACAATCCTTTTGTTCAACCCCATAGGCCCCGATATTTTGTATCGGCGCTGCTCCGGCATTTCCGGGTATCAGAATAAGGTTCTCCAAACCCCCAAGTCCCTGTTCAATACAATACGCTACAAAACTGCTCCAGTTCACCCCTGCTGACACCTCTACTTCTGCATAATCAGTTGTTTGATAAACGATATTATTTCCTTTCAAACAGGGATGGACTACCAAACCATCAAAATCTCCGGTAAATAAAATATTACTTCCTCCACCCAGAATCAGCAACTTGTTTTCTTTGGTAATTTTTGATTTTAGAATTTCTTTCAGGAAACGAAGAGATTCCGGTGCAACGAAATATTTGCAATGAACATCCACACCGAAAGTATTGTGATTTTTCAGCGAATAGTCAGGGATGATTTGTTTTTCCTGCAACATATCGCTCAAAGATACATCTTTAATGTTACAATCCCAGGGATTAAAAGATAATACTTATTTTTGAACAAAAATCAGCATTGAAAAGGGCAATCGTATCGGTGATCAACGACCTGGCAACCGACCGCAGGGTAGATAAAACCTGCTGTGCATTACAAAAATCAGGATTCCGGGTTGTACTTGTCGGAAGAAAAAAACACGACAGTTTACCACTCGAAAGGAGATCGTACATAACTTACCGAATGCGGCTATTTTTCGGGAAGGGGCCTTGTTTTTACGCTGAATACAACATCAGGCTTTTTTTCTATCTTCTTTTTCATAAGGCAGACCTTCTTTTTTCAAATGATCTGGATACTTTACTTCCAAATTTTATCACTTATAAAATAAAAAGATGCGGGCTGATCTTCGACAGTCACGAGTACTTCACAGAAACCCCCGAAGTGGTTCATCGTAAATTTGTAAAAAACACCTGGAAACGGATAGAAAAAACCATTCTCCCAAAATTACGGGATATTATCACTGTAAATCAATCCATTGCGGGTCTTTTTGAAAATGAATACGGAATAAAGGTTCATGTTGTAAGGAATATACCTCCGGGTATAAACATCAAAAAAACAAAATCCCGAAAAGAGATCGGATTACCGGAAAAGAAAAATGTCATTATCCTGCAGGGATCCGGTATCAATATACAGAGAGGTGCGGAAGAGCTTGTTGAGTCAATAAAATATGTTGACAAGGCTGTTTTGCTTATTATAGGCGGCGGGGATGTATTTCCGGTTTTGAAAGATATTGCATATAAAAATCAGGTTGCTGATAAGATCATTTTCCATGATAAGGTTCCTTTTGAGGAACTTTATCACTATACAAGCAATGCTGATCTGGGCATTACAATTGACAAAAACACCAATATCAATTACTGGTTCAGCTTACCCAACAAGCTTTTTGATTATATCCATGCCGGAACACCGGTTTTGGCAAGCCGGCTTCCTGAAATTCAGAAGATCATGGAGAGATACGAAATCGGAACATTTATTAATAACCACGATCCCAAACATATTGGCAAAACAATCAATCAGATATTTGATAATCCCTCCTTATTGCGTAAATGGAAAGAAAATACTAAGTTTGCAGCAAGCGAACTGAATTGGGAAAGCGAAGAAAAACGGCTGAATAAAATCATCGAAAAGTATGTCTGAACGGCATCTACATATTGTTTCATTTGACATACCCTATCCACCCAACTATGGTGGAGTAATTGATGTGTTTTATAAAATAAAAGCCCTTCATAGTGCTGGTGTTAAAATCCACCTTCATTGTATTGAATACCCGGGACGCGAACCCTCGGAAGTATTGAATAAGTATTGCGAATCGGTTGACTACTATCGCCGTAAAACCGGCTTTGTTTCGGCTTTAGGCCCGAAACCATATATCGTATCAAGCCGAAGATCAGTTAAACTGATCCGGAAACTTGCAGCCGATGATCATCCCGTTATTTTCGAAGGATTGCATTCATGCTTCTATATCAATGATCCGCGCTTAAGAAATAAATTCAAGATTTACCGTGAGTCCAACATTGAGCACAGGTATTACTATAATCTTTTTCATGTTGAGAAAAAACTTTACGATAAAATTTATTACATCATCGAAGCCATAAAATTAAGGCTTTACCAGAAGATTCTCCGGCACGCAGATTTGCTGCTTGCCGTTTCCGAAGCAGATACGGAATACCTGCAACAACATTTCAAAAACAAAAAAGTAGTACATCTTCCAAGTTTCCATGCCAACGAAAAAACAAATATCAGCGAGGGCAAAGGGAAATTTGCATTATATCATGGTAATATTGAAGTTCCGGAAAATGCTCACGCTGCTGAATTTCTAATCAAGGAGGTATTCAGCCATCTTGATCTTCCGCTTATTATTGCCGGAATGAAGCCACCGACGTCAATAGAAAAGCTTGCCAGTGAAACAGAAGGAATTGAATTGATTGCCAATCCCGACGACCGCGAAATGTTTGACCTGATCAAAAATGCCCACATCAATGTACTGGTTACATTTCAGGCAACCGGTTTAAAGCTTAAGCTTTTAAATACACTATACAATGGCAGGTTTTGTCTTGTAAATGACAAAATGCTTTCGGGTACCCCCCTGGCTGATCTTTGCTATGTAGCCAACGACGCACAATCACTCAGAAATGGAGTAAGAGAGCTGGCTCAAAAGGAGTTCGACAGCTCGCTGATCAATTTGCGTGAACACAGGCTAAACGGGCTTTACTGCAATAAGCAGAATGCTGAAAAATTACTTGGTCTCATTGCCTGAGCAAAGGATTTTTCCATCTTCGCATTTAATGATCCTTGCCGGAAAACGATGAATCAGGTTGTAGTTATGCGTTGCCATTAACACAGCCCGCCCGGAATAGCTTATATCCATAAGCAGGTTAACAATTCCGCTCGAGGTTTCAGGATCAAGATTTCCTGTGGGCTCATCTGCGAGAACGATCTCAGGGTCATTGATGAGCGCCCTGGCAATACCAACACGCTGTTGTTCTCCACCCGATAACTGATGTGGCATCTTAAATCCTTTGGTAGCCAGACCCACCTTATCCAACACATCCTCAACACGATCCTGCATCTTTTGCTTATCCTTCCAGCCTGTTGATTTCATTACAAAGATCAGGTTATCGTTTACCGAACGATCGGAAAGAAGCTGAAAATCCTGGAAAACAATACCGAGTTTCCTTCTGAGAAATGGAATATCATTTCTTTTGATGGCACGCAAATCAAACCCTGAAACACTTGCATTACCATTTTTGACTTCCAGTTCGGCATAAATCGTTTTGAGCAGACTACTTTTTCCGCTTCCTGTTTTTCCGATCAGGTAAACAAATTCACCTTTATGCAACTCAAGGGTCACATGATTAAGTACCAGCAAATCTTTTTGAAATACGGGTACATTTTCGAAATTTATGACAACATCCAACGGCATATTTTTTAAATATGATAGTACATTTTCATAGCTCCGTTGATCCCTGTAATGATCATTTGCACAGCTATTACTGTTAAAATCAAACCCATAATACGTGAAACAACGTTTACAATGCCATGTCCCAGAAACTTGATAAGCTTTCCTCCTCCGATAAACAAAGCAAAAGTTACCAGACACATCACTGCAAAAACAACAACCACAAGGATAATATGAAGAATGGGATCAACCTTTGTGGGAGCTTCAACAAAATTCATTGCTGTAGCAATGGTACCCGGGCCGGCCAATATTGGCATAGCAAGCGGTGAAATGGCAACATTAGTATTACCTTCATCAACCTGTTTCTTTACAAAATCTTTATGAGGTTGACTACTGGGATGCTGAATTGAGGATTTTTTTCCGTTCAACATATGCATACCAACAAAGAAAAGCAAGATACCTCCTGCTATTTGAAATGCAGGTAGCGTAATGCCGAACAGTTTAAAGATCATATGCCCTGCAAAGCAAAACACAGCAACAATAATAAATGAGTAGAGTACAGCATTAAAAGCAATTCTTTTTTTTGTTTTAAAGCTCGTAATATTATTTGTCAGTGAAATAAAAATGGGCGTATTCGCAATGGGATTCATGATTGCAAAAAATCCCATAAATACGGTTCCTGCAAATAAAATAGTACTGTCCATGATTTCAATTTAATTTTTTAATTTGACATCATAAAAAAAACCGGATTGATTCAACCCGGTTCCAAATGTATAAAAAATTAATGTCTTCATTAAACCAATCCGGCAAAACCCATAAAAGCAAGTGACAAAATACCTGCCACTACCAATGCAATAGGCACGCCTCTCATCCCCTTTGGAACATTCATCAAATCGAGATGTTCACGAAGTCCGGCAAACAGCGTCATTGCCAGGGCAAAACCAATGGCATTTGCAATGGCAAAAATCACGCCTTCAAGCAAATTGTATTCTTTGGCTACCGTAAGCAAGGCTACACCCATAATGGCACAGTTTGTAGTAATCAAAGGCAGATAAATACCCAATGCCTGATAGAGCGGAGGGCTTACTTTCTTTAAAATGATTTCAACCATTTGAACCAGGGAGGCTATCACAAGGATAAAGCTAATGGTTTGCAGGAAAGTTATATTGAAAGGTGCAAGTATATAATTCTGTATCAACCATGTGACAATAGTGGCTATTGTCATCACAAACAATACCGCACCACTCATACCAACGGCGGTATCCACTTTACCTGAAACACCCAGAAAAGGGCAAATACCAAGAAACTGAGCCAGTACAATATTACTGACAAAAATTGCTCCGATAATGATAAAGAAATATTCCATAACGCTTTATATTATGATGTTTTTCTGATTTTGTTCGAAATAGCAATAAGATAACCCAGTACCAAAAAAGCGCCGGGCTGAAGGATAAATACCAGTATTCCATCTCCTTCAATGAATTTATAACCAAAGATTGATCCTGCGCCGAGCATTTCTCTTGCAGCACCTAATATTGTTAATGCCATTGTAAATCCGAGCCCCATGCCAAATCCGTCAACAAGGGATGTCCAGGTATTATTTTTGGATGCAAAACCTTCCGCACGTCCCAAAACGAGGCAGTTTACAACGATGAGCGGAATAAAAATTCCCAATGCATCAAATAATGAGGGTGCATATGCCTGCATCACAAGTTCTACGATTGTGACAAAAGAAGCAATAACCACAATGAAAGATGGTATCCTTACCCTGTTGGGAATAAATCCTTTAATGAGGGAAACAACAATATTGGAGCAAACCAATACAAAGGTAGTAGCTATCCCCATTCCAAAGCCATTAAAGGCGGATGAAGTAACAGCCAATGTGGGACATAAACCCAGCAACAATACAAAAACCGGGTTTTCTTTAATAAATCCTTTAGAGAAATTTTTCCATTGATTCATTATTTACCTCCTTCTACTTTATTTGCAAAAGCATTATCAGCTCTGTCCATTGCCTCACAAAATGCTTCTGAGCTTATTGTTGCAGCAGTGATGGCATCAACCTTACCACCTTTTTGCCCGACAACAAAAGCCGAATCTCCGGGATTCCAGTTGTTGAATTGGTTACGCCATGCGGTATCCATCATTTTTGTGCCAAGGCCCGGAGTTTCTTTCTGTTGCAAAACGGCAGTATTTCGTACAATGCCATCGGGTGTAAAGCCAACCATCACCTGTATCTGCGTTGGATCATATCCATTGTTTGAATAAGATTTCACTGCAGTGCCAACCCATTCGTCATTGTTAAAACCCTTGTACATCCAAATTGTATCTATATTTTTACCAGGCACATAAAACAAAGTATCAATCTTGTTATACTCTGGCAATACATTATTAATGGCCTCCATGGCTTTTTTTCTTTTTGCTTCGGCAATAGGTCCTTTTGTGAGATTATATATTCCTCCCAAAGCAAAGGCTGCAAGCCCTGTTATAATAAACAGGGTCAGTACCATATTTACAAATGTGGATTCCTTCTTAGCCATATCTTTCTAATTATTATTGTCTACTGATTATTGTTTAATTTTTTGCTATTTCTTATACTCTATTGCTTAACTACAGCATAATGCTACTATTAACTACTCATATATTTTTATTGTTGATTGATTTATGCTTTTTGCTGTTTGATTTATGCTTTTTTTTTAAAATCATAGTCCTTCATTCTTTTAATTCAAAATTATTCAATAATCAATAATCATTAATCATTTTACAACCTCCCCGAATCTTTTTGGTTTAAAAACCCTGTTAATTAATGGTGCAAATGCATTCATGATCAAAATAGCAAATGAAACGCCTTCGGGGTATGCTCCCCAGAATCGTATTACCATGGTAATAACACCACATCCGATCCCGAACACAATTTGCCCTTTGGGTGACATAGGCGACGACACCATATCCGTTGCCATATAGAAAACACCTAACATCAACCCGCCGGTAACCAGATGAAATAGCGGATTTACATAATATGAAGGATCAATCAGCCAGGCAATTCCGGCAAAAATAAATGATGAAAGCAAATATGAAACCGGGATATGCCAGGTTATGATCTTTCTGAAAAGCATATAGATAGCACCTATAATCAAAGCGATAGCCGAAACCTCACCTAAAGAGCCACCCTGAAAACCGACCAGTTCATTCACATAATCAGGAATTTTAAAAACAATTTCCTGTCCGTCCACAATAGCCTTATTTCCGTTTTCCATTATATTCTGTACTGTGCGGTCATTTTTTAATCCTTCCTTGATCATTCCCAATGGTGTGGGACCAGTAACCGCATCAATCAATTTTTGTCCGAACAAGGGTTTTGGAATGGGCCATGAGGTCATCTGAACAGGAAAAGAGATCAAAAGAAAAACCCTGCCAACCAATGCAGGGTTAAATGGATTTTTACCCAACCCGCCAAATGACATTTTTGCCATTCCTATTGATACAAATGCCCCAATCAGTATAATCCATATTGGCAAATTCGATGGCAGGTTAAAAGCCAGCAAAATACCGGTTACCAGCGCTGATCCATCATTAATGGTTATGGGACCTTTGATGATATATTTTTGAATAACCCATTCAAAAAACATACAGGCAAATGCCGAAATAACCAAAACCTTCAGTGCGTCCCATCCGAAGAAATATATGGAAACGAGCATGGCAGGTATCATGGCAAAGACCACACCGTACATGATCTTTTTTACCGAAAGATCCCCATGTACATGAGGAGAACCCGAAACCGTTAATAAACTCATATCTTATTTTTTACCTCTGTTTCTAATTATTTGACCAACTGTTGTTTTACCCAATCTGATGTAATCCAGCAAAGGTCTGCCGGAGGGACAGGTATAATGACATGAACCACACTCAATGCAATCCATCACTCTTTCTTTTTCCACATTGTCCCACATTTCCTGTTCCGAAAGCTGTGCAATTAAAACAGGTTCCAGACCCATCGGGCAAACTTTAATACATGCTGCACAACGTATACAAGGTTTCATTTCAACCCTGTGTGATTCTTTTTC
>CAZTAW010000045.1:0-5952 GCA_964611705.1 uncultured Bacteroidales bacterium | reverse complement strand
AGTGAAGTAAGTGCTTTTCCCATCATGGGGCCACCCGAAACAATCTTTCCGGTATTATCGGGCAAGCCATCAATCGCCTGAACCAGTTCATAAACAGGTGTTCCTACCCTTACCAGAAAATTGTGCGGAACTTTTACATTTTTTCCGGTCACAGTAACCACCCGCTCAAAAAGAGGCTTGTTTTTCTGTATGGCTTCATAAACTGCAAATGCCGTTCCTACATTGTTAACAACACACCCTACTTCGATCGGCAGTTTACCGGATGGTACTTCACGGCCCGTAAGTGCTTTGATCAATTGTTTTTCTCCACCTTGCGGATATTTTACTTTAAGCGGATAAACCTCAATACCATTATAGTTTTGGGATAGTTGGCTTAATCGTTTGATGGCATCCGGCTTGTTGTTTTCAATACCGATCATGGCTTTTTCCACACCAAGCCCTTTCATCAATATTTGTGTGCCAACGAGCAGTTCTTCGCTTTTTTCCATCATCAGTCTATGGTCGGATGTAAGATAAGGCTCGCATTCAACACCGTTGATAATCAATACATCTGCCCTTTTACCCTCTGGCACCATCAGTTTTACATGAGAAGGAAAAGTAGCACCTCCAAGCCCGACAATCCCCATTTCATTTATCTTTTTGATGATCTCATCTTTTGACAACCTGATCTCTTTAATGAGTTCATCATTCCGGTCAATATCCTCCTCCCATTCATCATTTTCAACATTGATGATAATAGCCGGCTTCTTATACCCGCTGGGATCAATAACATTATCAACCTTAAAAACCTTACCGGAAACCGATGAATGAACATTAGCCGAAATAAAGGCTTCACCTTTGGCGATCAACTGACCAACTTTTACAGTATCTCCTTTATTAACAACAGGTTTTGATGGTGCACCCAAATTCTGCGAAACAGGTATGGAAACCTGTTTTGGCGGAGAAAGAACCTCAATCTCCTTTTCGGCTGAGAATTTGTTTTCTGCAGGATGAACACCACCTAATCTAAATGTTTTCAATCTTATTATCCTCCTGTTTTTTTATTAGAGAATATTATTATTCTTTTTCCGTATTTTTTTCTTTTTCAGTTTTGCCCTGCGAAACTTTTTCACCCTCAGGCTTTTTTTTAGTCTCATTTGGTTTTGAGTCTTTTTTTTCTTTCCGGGGTGGGAAATTCAATTCATGAATGGCTCCTGTCGGACATTCATCAACACATTTTCTACAGAGTTTGCATTTTTGGTAATCAATATATGCCAGGTTGTTATTCATTGTAATGGCATCAAAAGGACAAACTTTAAAACACTTCTGGCATCCAATACAGGCAACTTTGCAGTTCTTTTTGGCAGGGCCTCCTTTTTCTTCGTTAATGCAGCAAACATATATCCTTCGGCTTTTCTTACCTTTATTCCTTAACTCGATGATATTACGCGGGCAAGCTTCTACACAGGCTCCACAAGCAACACAATTATCTTCAATCACAACTGGCAGGCCTGTTTCTTTATCCATATACATGGCATCGAACTGGCAGGACACAGCGCAATCGCCCAAGCCAAGGCAACCATAAGGACAACTACTCTCGCCATTAAAAAGATTATGGGCAAAAGCACAGGTTGCAGGTCCATCGTAATTGGTTTTGGGGGGGGCATTCTGTTTACTACCATTGCAGCGAACAACAGCAACCTGAGTTTCCGACTCCTCAACTTCAAGGCCTAATGCCTCCGCTACTGTTTTCATTACTTCATTGCCGCCAACCGGGCAATTAAGTCCTTCCAGGTTTCCCTCCTTTTTTGCCCGGGCTACTGCGGCCTCGGCAAAGTTACGGCAACCGGCATATCCACAACCACCACAATTGGCAGCGGGTAATTTCTCCTCAACAATATCAATCCTGGGATCTTCAATAACCTTGAACTTCTGGGCAACGAAATACAGTATAATTGCAGCAGCAATTCCAATTGCGCCTAAGGAAATAACAGCATAAAGGATCACTTCGTTCACTTTGATCTCCTTTCTTAATTAATTATCATTCAAAGGAATAAGAACTCATCAACGTTCCTGTTAATGAATTCACAGCAAAATTAAAAACAAATACTTAACAACTACATCTTGTAAAAAGGATTCATAATGAGTATATGTCACTAACATAAAGTCAGTTACAAAGTATTAAAACAAATAAAAAAAACAGGTGCTTTCACAAACACCTGATTTTCTTTTTATTATAAGATTGTTTAGAAACCTTCTAAATTCCCCGGGTAAAGGTAATTTAGAAACTATTTAAAAAAATAATTGTTTTCAATTATCTGATAATCAATTTCTCTGCCTGGGCTCCGTGATCGGATTCAACTTTCACAAAATAAATTCCCTTTGGTACATCTTGTATATCAATCTCTCCTTTAAAAACTCCATCATTAGCTGACCTGATTATGTCATGATATACCCGCATCCCGGAAGGTTCTGTGATGGTTAATTTTAGTACAGTTTGATTTTCCGTAATGATCTCATATTCAAAGACACCGGCATTGGGATTGGGAATTAATCTAATGTCCTTTATCTCTGATTGATTTTCAGAAATACCGGTACATTCCTCAATGTCAACAACAATAACATCCGTCTGCGGCTGGTGACATGGTTCTATGGCTGTTCCCGTGAGGGAAATCTCAACAATGCCATTCTCAATATCCTCTTCGCCCGGTGTATATACAGCGGTCAAAATCGTATCATTATCAAAAACACCATCACCGGAAGTTGTCCAGTATATTGAATCTGCATCCATTGCGGTTGCATTCAGCGGTAATTTGTCGCCTTCACAAATGAGTGTATCATTTCCCGCAAATACTTCGGGTAGATAACGGAAAGTCACCGTTATGGAATCCTCAGCCGTTTGGTTAGGTACATAGCCATAAGCTGTGAGGGTAAGAACAACGCTTCCATTTTCCAGGTCTCCGCTTCCACGCAGGTACCTGGCCACAAGTTGGTTATCATCCCCAACAAACCCATCACCGCTTGTTGTCCAGAGCACCGAATTGTAATTGTTAGCACTGCCATTTGTAATAAAAAGAGTATCTTCACAAACATAATCATCCTCACCGGCATCGGAAGTTACATTTCCAACCGGATCAAGATTGAAAGAAGAAATTCTTGTTTTCCAGGGGCCATCCATATATTCCTGTGTGTACCAAAAGGTTGTATCATCAGATGGATCAATTGACATACAACTGTAATCTCCCCATCTATGAAATGAATTTTGTGAATTTGTACCACGTATCAGTTCTACTTCATCAATATTCATTTCTCCCAATGTTGCATTTGCCGTGCGTCCTGTATATCTTATGGAAGGATGCACGGAATCACTTGAAACTGTGTATCCAAGCGCTATATCACCTTCACCGTTCATGGCAATACTCCCCATCCATCTGTGATTTTCATCCGGGGCATATGTTCCCTCCTGATAGATGTACCAGCCATTTCCATCGTTATTATCTCTAAGCTCGTACCATCTCACACCTGCATGTCCTCCGCCAACATCAACCGTATGATTTGTTACCATCGCCTCGTAGGTTCCAAAGTTCCTGTATTGTAAACGGAACATCATCCTGTCGGAAAGAGCTTCCAGTTTTGTATTTGTATTGGGTTGAGGTATACATCTTCCCCGGGGAGCGTTGCATATTTCGGAATCAAAAGCGGTAGCAGCTAAAATATAAACTTCCTCAAAAGTTGAATTTGAGGGAGTTGTCCAATCCACATCAAACTCATATATTTTGAGCTGATCCTGAGGATAGCCCCATGCATCATCGTTAAAATAAATGAAATAGTTAGGTGTTCCGTTCGGAGGTGGGGTGCCGTCAAAATCCGAAGGAAGCATGCTAAAGGCATCCGTACCTGATGGCAGGTCAAATAAAACCATTTGTGCTGTGGAATCCCCGGTCAGCATTTTTGATCTGTCGAAAGCTGCTGCCGCGCCACGATTATATGATCCAAACAAATTAAACGAAGCATAATAGGCATCAGGCCAAACTGCCAGCTTCGGATAATCATTAAACGCCGGAAATTCAAAGGCATACTGATAATAAGAACCTAATGGATCATTCGTTTCGGAAACAGCGATCAGTTGCCAATATGTACCATTGGATGTATTGATAGCAAACTGGCTGGCCATCCACCTGTCAGCTACCTCATCGTATAAAACAATGGGATCGCCATCGTTGGTTCCTGTCCAGGGTCCGATAAATCCATTCCATAAGGTACTGTTATTTACAGGACCGTATAGCTTATTTCCTTCCTTGTCCCATATGGCAAAGGAAAGGTTTATCATTTGAAAATAATGATCAGGTCCCACATCACCATCCGTATCGGGTGGAAAAACACCATTTACATTGCCTACACCATCAAAGTTTTGGATAACATCCCTTGATTGCAATAATTTCCCGAACTGTTCCTGCGCTACAGGGTCTTTTCCATAGGGCAACGGCTGACGTGCTGTTTCCCTGATCACTTTCGGATTCTCCTCATTTCTAATTATGCCATCTTTCCATGAACGATCTTTCAAACCTACTATTTGCTCCATCTCGCGAAGCGGTTTGGTCTTCCTGAAATATTTTGCTCTTTGCACAACCGGTGTATTTTGAGCATACAATTCAATCACAAAAAATTGTGCAAGGATAATGAGAAACAAATGCACAGCATGTTTTTTATAATTCATAATAGTCTGATTTATTTTTTGTTACTTTAATTTGTTCTTATATTAATTACTTTTATCAAATCTAATCTTTTGACTCGAATATATTTGTTAAGCCAATGTTAATGAGATTATTATTACTCAACAGTAAACATAAACGTTTGTTTAAAACTTTCCCTTTTTCTACTGATCATTATATAATATGGTATCAGCAATGCCAGGGATATCAGAGCAGAAAGACCTTCTTTGCCTGTAACAGCCATTAATATAAACAGAGCAGCTACTACTATCAGGAAAGGTATAAAGTATCCGATCATTACAGCTTTCGGACCTAATGAATTTTTCATCACAACATTAACCCTTTCCCCTTCTTTGTAGTTTTTTTCAGGATCTTTTCTCGCCTCGATTATTTTTTCCTCCATATCCGCCACGGAGCAAATACTTTTTGCATGACAGGACTTACAAGCCGATTGAGCCATAATCATGACAAAAACCCTGTCGTTTTCAACTTTTTTCACGATGCCGGGATGTGCAATATTATTCGCATACTCACTCATATCAAGGGCAAAATTAATCAATTATTTCATCATTCAGGGAGTAGAAAGAGAAACCGGCAGAATCTTCCCGTTAAAGACCTTATGACCATTGAGGGCAAAATCTTTAATAAAAGCAGCCATTTCGGATGATGATACCGGAGCCTTATATTCCGGGAATGCTTCGTTAAGCATTTCTGTTTGAGCCGAACCAAGTGCGAGACAATTAATGCTGATCTCATCAGATTCAAGCTCAACAGCCAGACATTCAGTAAGCGTTGCCAATGCACCCTTGCTTGCACTGTACAAAGATAAGCCCGGAAATTTCAGGCTGCCCTGAAATCCACCCATACTACCAACATTAATAATATGTGAACCTTTCGCCATTTTGTTTTTCATGGCCTGAATAAGCAGGAATACGCTTTTCACGTTTACTGAAAATATCTTATCAAAATCTTCTGCAGTTAAGTTTTCAAAATTCTTATTTACAAGATAGCCTGCATTATTTACGAGGATATCAATTTTTTTAAAAACTTCATTTACCAAATCACCCAGAACTTCACCAAATTGCACATCAGCAATATCATGGGCAAGAACATGAACCTTTGTATTATTTTGTTGAGTTCTGCATTCATGAAAAAGCTTATGCAGCTTATCCCCGGAGCGGGCGGTTGCAATAACATGATGACCTTCACCGGCGAGTGCTTTTACCAGATCATAACCAATCCCCCTGCTTGCTCCGGTAAC
>CAZTAW010000044.1:0-17037 GCA_964611705.1 uncultured Bacteroidales bacterium | reverse complement strand
GCTTTTCTTATGGCTTTGCACCGAATAACACTGCCGACTGGGGCTGGGTGCAACATATGTTTCACTCCCTGAAAGATGACGGCAAAATGGCCGTTGTGCTGGATACAGGTGCAGTTTCCCGTGGAAGCGGAAACACCGGTAAAAACCGTGAACGGGATATTCGAAAACAATTCGTGGAGTATGACTTTGTTGAAGCAGTGATCCTGTTACCGGAAAATCTCTTTTATAACACCACTGCTCCGGGAATCATCATGGTACTGAACAAAAACAAAGAGCATGAAAACCAAATCCTGCTGATCAACGCTTCCAAACAATTCGAAAAAGGACAGCCGAAAAACTTTCTTACAGAGCAAAACATTAAATCCATTGCTGATCTATATCTGAACTGGAAGGAAGAAGAGGGTATTAGCCAAAGAATTCAAAGAGAGGAAGTTGTTCAGAATGACTATAATCTTAGTCCTTCAAGGTATGTGCAGCAAAATGGGATCGATACGACATTACCATTGGAAGATGCAATTGTACTACTTCAGGAAGCAGAGGCTGAAAGATTTAATGCCGATAATAAATTGAAAACGATACTTGCAGCGATAGGTTTATGAACCATAGTTTAGTAGCAAAGGAAAGTATATCCCAGCCACATAACTGGAAGGTGGGCCAAATATCTGATATTGTTATCAGAACTAAGCAGCTAAATACCAAGAATATCTTCCGAACTTTCAAGTATATCGATGTTTCAAGTATTAATAGAAGTTCATTAAAGATAAAAACAACAACAAATTATAATTCGGATAACGCTCCAAGCCGGGCAAAGAAAATTGTCCATACAGATGATGTTATTATTGCTACCGTTAGACCAACATTAAAAAGAATAGCTTACATTGATGCCAACTTGGATAACCAAATCTGCTCAACTGCCTTTTGTGTCCTAAGAGTAAACCGTGATAAAATGGATCCTAAATTCCTTTATTTTTACTTACAAAGAAGGGAATTTATAGATACTTTGGGTGCATTACAAAAAGGAGCAAGTTACCCATCTGTGACAGACAGCATAATAAAATCTCAATTTATTGCATTTCCCCCTCTCCCCGAACAAAAGAAAATAGCCTCCATCTTATCCACCATACAGGAAGCCCGGGAAAAAACCGAAGCCGTGATTGAAGCTGCCCGTGAACTGAAAAAATCCATGATGAAGCATCTTTTCACTTACGGGCCGGTACCGGTTTCGGAAGCGGAAAATGTGAAGCTGAAAGAAACGGAGATTGGGTTGGTGCCGGAGGAGTGGGAGATAAAACCATTGGAAGAATTATTTGAATTCAGCAGAAAGCCAAGAGAATTAAAACCATCAGCCCAACAAAGAATCCCATTTATTCCAATGGAGCTGATACCTGAAAATGGTTCAGAGGTTTCCTGGATAGAAAAAGAATTTAAAAACATTACAAGTGGCACCTATGTGGAAAAAGGAGATTTAATAGTTGGAAAAATTACTCCTTGCTTTGAAAATGGAAAACAAACTATTCTGACAAATCTCCCTTCCGAATTTTCATATGCAACAACTGAAGTATGGGCATTACATCCAAATGAATACAAAAGATTATCCGTTGAAATTCTTTCAGAGTATTTAAGTCAGGGAAAAATCAGGAATGAGCTTACTTCAAAAATGGAAGGTGCAACAGGACGACAACGTTTACCGAGACATGTTCTTAAAAATATTTTACTTCCAGTACCTTCACAATCCGAACAAAATGAAATGATTACTATATTTGATACGATTCATAGTAAAATTGA
Source organism: uncultured Bacteroidales bacterium (assembly GCA_964611705.1). Taxonomy (GTDB): domain Bacteria; phylum Bacteroidota; class Bacteroidia; order Bacteroidales; family JAIOZK01; genus JAIOZK01. Next base: position 15,252 of record CAZTAW010000044.1, on the reverse strand, counting down.
ATCTGAATCAAAGAAGAAAGTGGCCCTTGAAAGTCTTTTCCAATCCATGCTTCAAAAGCTCATGACTGGTGAGTTATCAACTTCTAACAAAAAGATTGCATTATGAAAGAAAAATATTTTATTGACAAAAATTCTTCAAAAAAACATTAAATGTTGATAAATTGTCAATAAACTGCACTAATGATATTTATACAAAACTGACACACAGTTGTATATAGGATATAGAAAAAAGTTTAAAAAGCTCAATAAATGTCAAAAAATTCTTACATGGGCAATGAGATGGGATCGGTTCAAAACCCCATGATCAGCTACGTTCAGGAAGCTGAAGCCACCTATGGTGATGATTCCGGCAAGCTGAATCGTTTTTCCCTGGGCTGGGAATATCTTGAACCGGATGAATGTTTGCGCATGCGGGGAGGAAAGGGAAACCTCATATTGCGTGAGGTTTTTTCAAAGCAGGTCCAAAGGTTAAATCCCGGAGTGGTTGATAACCTCATGGCTGAGGAGCTTATCGGGAAACTCGAACGCATTCCCCCTACCAAAACAGGAAACCAGGAAGTGTGGGAATACATCAAGGGAGAAAAGACGGTGTTTGTTGCCTACGAGAACAGGGAGCGAAACCTTAAGCTGATAGATACCGGTAACATCAACAAAAATGTTTTCCAGTTCAGCCAGGAATTGATCTTTGACAATGGCAGGAAAAGCAACCGCATTGATGTAGCCTTTTTTGTAAACGGAATCCCCTTATTGCTTGTTGAGAATAAAGCAGCACATAAAACCGAAGGCATAGCAGAGGCCCTGGACCAGGTTAGAAGATACCATGAGCAATCGCCTGAGCTTCTTGCCATGATGCAGGTGTATGCCATTACACACCTGATCAGGTTCTATTACAGTGCTACCTGGAACCATACCAGCAAATTCCTTTACAACTGGAAAGATGAATCCGCCGGGAAAGACTTTGAAGGACTGGTAAAAACATTTTTCGACCGAAAAAGGATTGTGCAGATCCTAACGGATTTTATTCTTTTCACCGTTCAGGATGATCAACTGAACAAGATCATCTTGCGGCCACACCAAATGCGGGCAGTCAACAAACTTGTCGACAGGGCGGCAGACAAAGACAAACAGCGTGCGTTGGTTTGGCACACCCAGGGATCGGGAAAAACCTTTACCATGATCACCACCGCTGAGAAGCTGACACAAAACCCTCAATTCGGCAATCCCACCGTTATTCTGCTGGTTGACAGGAATGAACTGGAATCACAGCTTTTCAACAATCTTGAATCTGTCGGTAAAGAGAACTTCCAGCAGGCAGATAGCAAAAAGCATTTGCAGGAATTATTAAAAGATGATTACCGGGGGATCATTGTCAGCACCATTCATAAATTTGATAATGCCAGGGCAGACATCAACAAGCGAAAGAATATTTTTGTCCTGGTGGATGAAGCCCATCGCACCACGGGTGGAAAACTGGGTAATTATCTCATGGGTGCATTGCCCAATGCAACTTTTGTCGGGTTTACCGGTACACCCATTGACAGGTCTTCAAGCGGACAGGGAACCTTTGTAACCTTTGGAAAGGATGATGCAGAAAATGGCGGCTATATTGACAAATACTCCATTGCCGAATCCATCGAGGATAAAACCACGCTCAAGCTGCATTATACCATAGCCGATAATGATCTGCTTGTGGATAAAGAAACTTTGGAAAAAGAATTCCTGGACCTGTCGGAAACCGAAGGGATCTCTGATGTGGAGCAACTCAACAAGGTACTTGAAAAAGCTGTCACCCTGAAAAACATGCTAAAAAACAGGGATCGCATTGCCAGGGTTGCCAAATATGCCGCCAATCATTATACCAACAATGTGGAACCACTCGGTTACAAAGCCTTTATGGTTGCTGTTGACCGGGAGGCATGTACCTTTTACAAAGAAGAACTTGATAAATATCTGCCCCCGGAATATTCCGAAGTTGTTTACAGTCCCGGCCATAATGATCAGGAACATTTGCGGAAACACCATCTGGATGATGAATCGGAAAAACGCATCCGTAAAGCCTTCAGAAATCCAGAAAAGCAACCCAAAATACTTATAGTCACCGAAAAGCTCTTAACCGGATTTGATGCCCCGATACTTTATTGCATGTACCTGGACAAACCCATGCGTGATCATGTATTGCTTCAGTCCATTGCCCGGGTTAACAGACCCTATGAAATGGAAGGCAGGCAAAAACCCTGTGGAATGGTCATTGATTTTGTCGGTATTTTTGGTAACCTCAAAAAAGCCCTGGCTTTTGATTCTGCGGACATTGAAGGGATTGTTGACGACATCGAATTGCTGAAAGAGGAATTCTCCGAAAAGATGGATGAAGCCCGAAAAACCTACCTGAAAATTCCAAAAGGCAAAAAAGCCGACAAAGCCGTGGAAGCTATTCTTGATTACTTCCGGGATGAGGAAGAAAGGGATGCGTTTTACCAGTTTTTCAGGCATGTCAGGGATATGTACGACATTATATCACCGGATGCCTTCATGCGGCCTTTTGAAAACGATTTCCAGGCCCTGTGTCGTATGTATAAAATCACCAGGGAGGCTTATAACCCCACGATTACCATCGACAGGGAATTCTCCCGTAAAACAGCTGAACTGGTCCGAAAACACACCACAGGAGGAATAATAAAGGGTGGACTGGATGTCTATGAAATAAATGAAAAAACATTGCAGCGGATCGAAGAATCCCAGGCATCCGATACCGAGAAAATATTCAACCTCATAAAAGGCATTGAAGACGCAATTCGTAAAGAAGCGCATGAAAACCCCATTCTGATACCCATAGGAGAAAGGGCTTTGGCTGTGGTGGAACGCTTCAAAGACCGGCAACAAAACAGTTCTCAAACCCTGGAAGAAATCAAAGCCCTGATAGAAGAATACAACCAGGCCCGGAAAGCCCAGGCAGAGAAGAACATGTCGCTGGATATTTTCATGGTGTACTGGGAACTTAAGCAACGAAAGATAAAAGACGCTGAGAAGCTCGCCAATGAACTTAGGGAAGTATTTGATCAGCATCCATTCTGGCACAAAAGCGAACGCCAGGAAAGAACCATACGGCAAGCTCTGTATAAGCACTTGCTAAAAAGCAAGGCAGTCGGACCAAAAGAAGTGCCCAATGTTGTAAAGGAACTTATTAAAAACCTAAAACTCAGCAAGCGCGATGACTAAAGATGAATTCAAATCGGAAGTCATACAATGGGCCGATACAATCCGGGTCCAGCCAAAAGAGATCCACCTGCGCCCCATGAAAAAAAAATGGGCAAGCTGCAGCAGCAAAGGGAGGTTATCCTTTAACCTGGAACTGCTTGAAGAACCAAAGAAAAAGCGTGACCATGTGATCGTGCATGAATTGCTGCATTTGAGGTATCCGAGTCATGGGAAGATGTTTCAGCAGGTATTGAACAAGTATTTAAACTCTTAATGGTACAATACTTGTATATATTAAATCAATATAAATATGTTAAATTTTAAAAAAATTTTTTATTTTTGTTGAAAACAAGTTAAATGTATTTATATTTGTAATTGCGTCTGGAACGGGTCGAAATTTCGTCCCTAAGCGAAGAACAAAGTTCTTCATCTCCAGTCGCTTTTTTTTTATCTCCTATGTATCTTTGTTATATTGATGAATCTGGTGGCTCAAGCTTAAATGATAACACTTCACACTTTGTGTTGGCAGGGCTTTGTATACCAATCTGGAAGTGGAAATATTGTGAAAATCAGATTTCAAAGATAAAACGAAATTATGATTTGGAAAATGCTGAAATTCACTCCGGATGGATTTTGCGATCTTACCACGAGCAACAAAACATACCTGATTTTGATTCACATAGTAGACACCAGAGAAAAATAGAGGTGAGGCAATACAGGAGAAATAGATTGCTTGAGATTCAGAGAACAAATAATTCAAAAAAGTATAACCAGGTTAAAAAGAATTATAAAAATACTGAACCCTATATTCATTTGACAATAGAGGAACGAAGACAATTTATGGCTGAAATTGCCATCACAATAGGTAGTTGGAGCTTTGCAAGGCTTTTTGCAGAGTGTATTGACAAAGTATTTTATGATCCTGAGATTGCTCCACAGACCATAGATGAACAAGCCTTTGAGCAAGTAGTTTCCAGATTTGAAAAGTACCTTCAAATTCGTCCAAAATATTCTTCTAAAAGAAAAAATTATGGCCTCCTAATCCATGACAACAACTTCAATATTGAAAAGAAGCATACTGAAATGATGAAAGGATTTCATAAACATGGTACATTGTGGACAAGGATTGATAACATAATTGAAACCCCTCTATTTGTAAGCTCTGAATTAACAAGCTTGATACAGATAGCTGATGTTTGTGGTTATGCCTTGCGTAAATATGTTGAAAAAAGTGACGAGAGTTTGTTTGATCCTATTTTTCAAAGAGCAGATAGACGAGGAAATAAAACTGTCGGAATTCGACATTACACCAATTCAGATTGTAGTTGCAAAATTTGTGAAAGGCACATTAATTCTGGACATTAATACAATCATCTTGACAAAATGTTTCAGCAAACCCCAATAAAAAAAGGCTAAAACCCTTGTGATTTCAGCCTTCTGTTGATTTCCGGAGCTCCTCAGGTTGGACTCGAACCAACGACCCTCTGATTAACAGTCAGATGCTCTAACCAACTGAGCTACTGAGGAAAATATTTTTCTTTTCTGATTTTCCTGAGCGCCCCTCTGATTAATCCCGATTAAATCGGGACTCTAACCTCCCGATAATTATCGGGATGAGCTACTGAGGAAAATAACTAATTTCATTTGTGATAATCTCTATCACTCAGAAAATTGAGGGTGCAAATTTATAACAAGTTTTTGATTCGGCAAAAATTATTGAAGCCTTTTTAACAAATTGATCTCACTGGGTATTAAAAACCTCCACCTCCCCCTTGGCAGATTTTTTTTGGTCAAACCTGCAAACATCACACGATCGAGTTTGATGACTTTATAACCAAGGTGTTCAAAAATCCTGCGGATAATTCTGTTTTTTCCGGAATGCAATTCAATGCCTATTTCCTTTTTGGAGTCAGCGTCTGCCACGTAAGCAATATGATCAGCTTTGATAAATCCGTCTTCTAATTCCATACCTTCGGCAATTTTGACCATGTCCTGTTTGGTGAGATTTTTATCAAGTACAATATGGTAAACCTTTTTTATTCGATGCCTGGGGTGAATAAGCTTTTTGGCCAATTCGCCGTCATTTGTAAAGAGTAACAGACCGGTTGTGTTTTTATCCAGCCGTCCTACCGGATAAATTCTTTCGGGGCAGGCTTTTTCAACAAGATGCATTACAGTTTTTCTTTCCTGTGGGTCATCTGTGGTTGTAATAAAGTTTTTAGGCTTGTTTAACAGCAGGTAAACAGGTTTTTCAAAAGATAGCGTTTCTTTCCCGTATTGTACATTATCTGTGGGTTTAACCTTGGTTCCCAATTCGGTAACGATTTCTCCGTTTACTCTGATCGCACCGGCTTCGATAAGCGTATCTGCCTCCCGCCGGGAACAAATCCCTGAATTGGAAATGAATTTATTCAGACGGATCAATCCTTTTTCCGCATTTGATAAATTTCTGCCTTCCTTTCTTTTTCCTATCCGCTTTCCTTTTTTTTCTCTGCTAAAAGATGTTCTTTTTCTTTCTTGCCTTGCTTTTTTTTCCCTCATTTTCAAAAATTTATAATGCAAAAGTAGATAAATTATATCCGACAATAAAAATTATTGAACTTCTTTTCATATATTAGCCTATAAAATTATTAACCAATAAAACCCCAAAATGAGAGCTTGTTTTATTTCTACTTATCCCCCCACCGAATGCGGTATTGCAACCTACACACAATATTTATCAGATGCCGTAAAATCTTGTGAAAAAGAAGTTGTTATTGTCACACAAGAAGGTGGTGAAGGTGAAAATGTTTTTCCAACATATTCACCCCTCGACAGCGATATTTCTTCAAAATTGTTTCATGTAGCCTCAAAGCTAACACCGGATGTGATCAACATTCAGCATGAGTATGGTTTGTTCGGTTCGGATATGGGCGTACAGATCGTGGATTTCCTGATACGGTGCAGACTTGCTGATATTCCGACTGTTACCACCCTTCATACGGTTTATAAAGACCTGGAAAGGCATTTTATCATTATGCTTGAAAATATTATGGGAAACAGTTCAGGTATAATTGTTCATGAAAACTATCAAAAGGAAACCCTGAAAAGACATTTCCCGGAATTTGATGAAAAAGTTCATGTTTTGCCACATGGCGTAAGAGAGTTAAAACCCAGAAAAGATGCAAAAAAATTGCTCGGACTGGAAGGCAAAAAAGTTCTTTTGCTCGCAGGTTATTTCAGACCTTCGAAATGTTTTCATAAAATCGTTGAGGTTTTTCCAAAAATTGCTGAACAGGTTGATGATGTGGTACTGTTGGTTGCCGGTAAAATGCGGGGACTCGAATTTGCAGATTATCAGAAGTATTTTTTTGATCTGATCAATAATTCACCGGCATTTGATCAAATACAGGTCTTACGAGGACAGTTTCCACAACATACTTTTGATATTATTATGAGCGCCGGTGATGTGCTGGCCATGCCTTATGAAATTGGTGCACAAAGTGGTATTATTGCGCAATCGGCTGCCTTTGAACTACCTGTCGTTACTTCTGATATTCATAGCTTTAAGTTATGGAACGAAACCATCAAAGGAGGCTTAACAGCATATAATGAACAGGATTATGTTGATCATATCGTTAAAATACTGAATAATGATAGTTATGCAAAACAATTGAGAAAAAATATACATGAAAATATTCAGGAGCGCAAATGGCTTGAAATGGCAAAAAAACATATTGTCGTTTTTGAAAAATACATTAAGGTACCCTATGGCAGGGGAAGATATTTTTATATACCGGAAGGGAAGTAGATACGTGTTTAGGATTTCGTGTTCCGGGTTTCGTGTTCCCGGGTTGTAACTCAAAACACGAACCAGTTAATCCGTAACACCTATTAAACCGGCTTCATCTTTTCCAGAATCTCGCTCAGCTTAAACTTAACCACTCCGGAACGTGTGTCCGACATGGCATAGGGCATTACCAAATAACCATTATGTTCCATTGCACCGCATGAATAAACCACATTGGGAACATAACCATTGCGTTCATCTTCTTCAGGAATAAGAATAGGTTCATCAAGCTCACCGACTACTTTTGAAGGATTTTCAAGGTCAAGTAAGACCGCTCCAACGGTATAGATTCGCACAGGCCCAACCCCATGCGTTAGCAGCAACCAGCCTTTTTCGGTTTTGATGGGAGAACCGCTGTTGCCGATTTGTATGTATTCCCAGTAATATTTTGGTTCCCGGATGAGTTTTGGTTCTTCCCAATAATGAACTTTATCAGAGAACATGATGAATAAATTCTCATTATCATTCCGGGAGATCATGGCGTATTTGCCATTTATTTTTTCCGGGAACAAAGCCATACCTTTATTCTGTGAACCTTTGCCCAGCAATGTGGAAACTCTGAAACGGTAAAAGTTCTTGGTTTCAATTAACTGCGGAAGGATATTGAAACCATCGTAAGCAGTATAGGTTGCATAGTAGCGTTTTCTTCCTTTTTCATCTGTGAAATATACAAAACGGGCATCTTCTATTGCGCGTATTTCTGTTCTTGACCGGGGGAATATCACCATTTGGTTGAGATCAATTTGATCATCAAACTCAATTTCATAATTGGACCGGGTAAGCCAGTAGAGTGTTTCAAAGGCCCTGTCGTGGGTGGGCGTCATATTGTTTTCTTTCCTGAATTTTTCAATAGCTATTTCAAGCTCTACCGAAGTGAATTCATCCAGCAGATCATCCATAAGTTTTTTAATGGCATCGTAGTAACCCAGGTCGGTTAGCTTCAGAATAAAATCTTTCTTGCTGTAAGTAGCATCAGGTATTACCTTGGCCATTTCAACCAATTGGCCGCCTTTGTCAATTTTGAGGTTGCCATTTTGTTGTACCACACCTTCTTTAAAAATGATAGAAGACATATGACCTTCGCCAACAGCACGGAAACTTATAATAACGCGTTTTTCGCCTGGTTCAAGTCCGCCCTGGTCGGGATGGGGAATGATGGAAGGATTGAAAAGCGCTGCCGACTCAATGGAATATTCCATTGTAAAGTAGGAACCGATAAGCAATTTCTTTTCAAGCGATAGATCACTGAAAATGGTAACATCCAACTGGCTGTTAACCTTATCGAAATTATCCTTAAAAATTCGCTTGATGTCCATGATGTGGCGGTGTGCAAAACGCCTTGTCACTTCATTGAGCAGCTTTTTAATTTCCTTATCAGGAAGTTGCAGAATGCGGTCAAAAACCTTGTAAATCCTGACTTTATCAAGTCCCAAAATTTTAGTAATTACCCTTGACTCAACCGGATCGAACCTGATGTTTTGCCTGATTGGTTTTACAGGATTTGAATTGTAATACATGTAGTGTGTTTTTGGATCATTTGTTTTCAATAATGTAAAAATAAAACAAATATTCTAATTCTAAAGTGTTGGATAAAAAGCCCTTTCGATATGATTGATTTTAGTTTGCTGGGAACCAATCAGAACAGCAATGATATCAAAACGAACTTCAAGGTCTATTTCTCTTTGGGTTACAAATGTATGCGCCGCGCGTATCAAAGTACGCTGTTTTCGTTTTGTAACAGCTATTTCAGGTTCCCCGAAATAATTTGACTTACGGGTTTTAACCTCCACAATAACAAGGTATTCATCATTTTTTGCAATAATATCAATTTCTTCTTTTCCGAAACGCCAGTTGGTCTTTACGATCTCGTAACCTTTTTCTTTCAGGTGTTTCAGGGCGAGTTCTTCACCTTTTTGTCCCAGATCAATATGTTCTGCCATGGTAATATTTTTTTGGGTTTGTATATTTAGAATCAAATATTGTTTCTTTTCTTAAATTTAAAGGCATTTCAACATGTAAGGTCTCAATGCCAAAGTTTAGATGGATATGTGAATTCAATGAATTTTTTCCCGATACAACATGCAAAACCCAACTTTCGAGTATTTTAATTGAAGGTTTGAGTTTCTGCATGGAGACCTTTCTATCAGGAGCTGCAATTCTAATTTTATCACCGGTTTTCAAAAATGCAGAAGTAATCAAGTTATGAAACAAATGGTTAACTTTGCCGAATTTAAGAAAAATATCTGTTATGAAAGATAAATCTACCTTTAAAAGGCATACAATTACTTCTGCATTACCTTATGCCAATGGTCCTATTCACATCGGGCATTTAGCCGGTGTTTATATCCCGGCGGATATTTATGTGAGGTATTTACGGTTGAAAGATGAAGATGTCCTGTTTATAGGTGGTTCGGATGAACATGGTGTTCCCATTACAATTAAAGCCCGCCAGCAGGGCGTTACACCACAGGAGATCGTTAACAAGTATCATGAAATGATAAAAAAATCTTTTCAGGATTTTGATATTTCTTTTGATGTTTACAGCCGAACTAGCGCCCCGGTTCATCATGACACAGCTTCCGAATTTTTTACTACATTACACAACAAGGGTGAGTTTATTGAAAAAGAAACAGAACATTATTTTGATGAAAATGCAAAACAGTTTCTTGCCGACAGGTATATTGTAGGTACCTGTCCGCATTGTTCTTACGAAAAGGCATATGGTGACCAGTGTGAAAACTGTGGCTCACAACTAAGTCCACTGGAGCTGATCAATCCAAAATCAAGGCTTAGTGGCGATACACCCATACTGAAAAGAACAAAACACTGGTATCTACCGCTTGATAAATATGAGCCGGAATTGCGTAAATGGATTTTGGAAGGCCACAAGGAGGACTGGAAAACCAATGTTTATGGTCAATGTAAATCATGGATAGATAAAGGCCTTCAGCCACGTGCCGTAACCCGCGATCTGGATTGGGGAGTAAAAGTACCCTTGAAGGATGCAGAAGACAAAGTCCTGTACGTTTGGTTCGATGCCCCGATCGGGTATATTTCAGCAACTAAAGAATGGGGCAAAGAAAACAACAAGGATTGGCAAAAATGGTGGAAAGATCCGGAATCACGCCTTATTCATTTTATCGGGAAAGATAATATCGTTTTTCATTGCATTATTTTTCCATCCATATTAAAACATGAAGGTAGTTATATTTTACCCGATAATGTACCTGCATTTGAATTTCTTAATTTGGAAGGGAAAAAGATATCTACTTCTGAAAACTGGGCGGTTTGGTTGCATGAGTATCTTGAGGAATTCCCGGGAAAGGAAGATGTTTTAAGATATGTTTTGACCACAATTGCTCCCGAGACCAAGGACAATGATTTTACATGGAAAGATTTCCAATCGAAAAACAATAGTGAATTACTTGCCATCTATGGAAATTTTGTTAACAGGACGTTGGTGCTTACGAAAAAATACTTTCAGGGCAAAGTACCGGAAAGACATGAATTGACCACAGCAGATAAATCTGTAATACAAGAAATCAAATCCTTTCCTGAAAGAATTGGCAATAGCCTCGATCGTTTCCGTTTCAGGGAAGCTTTGGCTGAAATGATGAATCTGGCAAGATTAGGCAACAAATATCTTACGGATAATGAACCCTGGAAAATTTTCAAAACCGATGAAAACAGGGTAAAAACCATATTGAATATTTCTTTACAGATTTGTGCCAATTTATCTGTTTTATCGGCTCCGTTTTTACCGTTCACGGCAGAAAAATTAAGAAAGATGATGAATATTGATGTCTTGAAATGGCAGGATGCCGGAGATGTTCAAATTCTTAAAGAAGGACACGAAATAGAAAAACCGGAATATTTATTTGAAAATTTCAGTAATGAAGACGTAGAAAAACAGGTTCAAAAGCTTTTAGAAGCACGTAAGAAAAACATGAGAACAAATGTAGCTCCATCCAAAGAGAGCATCAACTTTGATGATTTCAAAAAAATGGATATTCGCACGGCAACCATTCTGGAAGCTGAAAAAGTAGTGAAGACCAAGAAACTTTTGAAATTAAAAGTTGATACCGGAATTGATCAAAGGAATATAGTTTCCGGAATTGCAGAGTATTACAATGCAGAAGATATCGTTGGAAAAAAAATATGTATGCTTGTAAATCTCGAACCCAGGAAAATCCGCGGCATTGAGTCGCAGGGCATGATTTTAATGGCTGAAGATTCGGAAGGCAAACTTTGTTTTGTATCCCCAAACGAAGATATGGAAAACGGTAGTAGGGTAAAATAATTACCTGCGCTTCCAATGACTGATGAAAGGTTTAAAAGATTTTTATAAAAATATAGAAATCCATACCTTTGCGCTCTTTTTAACATAGGGGTTATTGGTTACTAATAACATCCGCCTTTTTAATACTTCAACGGATAAAAAATGACCAATGACCTATTTGGCCCCGTAGTTCAATGGATAGAATAGGAGTTTCCTAAACTCTAGATAGTGGTTCGATTCCACTCGGGGCTACACAAAATTTCTTATCAATAAAAGATTGGAAATAATTAATTCGCTAGCTTGCTCACCCCTCCTCCAATCGTTCCGAACCAAATATTTCCCTGCTGGTCAACAGCTATGGAAGTGACATAATTTTCAGCAAGACCGTTTTCCCGTGTATAGTTAGTGAATGAATTTCCATCATACTTGGAGGCTCCATACATGGTGCCAAACCACATATTTCCATTTTTGTCTTCAGCTATAGCTTTCACCTCATTGTAGATCAAGCCATTGCTTTGTGTAAAGCTTTCCCAGTTGGTACCATCGAATTTTGCAGCGCCCTTTAAAGTGCCAAACCATTTGTTGTTTTGTGAATCAATAAATACACAAAATATGTAATCTTCCAACGCATCTTCTGAGAGGTATGTTGTCCAGCTTTCACCATCAAATTCTGAAATACCGAATTCGGTTCCAAACCATTTTACATTGTCATGATCAACTGCCACGGATCTTGCCCTGTCATTCACCAGACTTAAGTTACCTTCTTTCTGATAGGTATTCCAGCCACTGCCCGTAAACTCCGAAACTCCTTCCGGTGTTGCAAACCATGCATGTCCTTCTGCATCAACTGCTACATCGCGAATGACATCATTTACCAAACCCTGTATGGTAGAATAGTTTGTAAATACCAAACCATCGTATCTCGAAGTACCCAGGGAAGTACCAAACCATAATATGTTTTCGTTACCAACAGCAATAGAGTGCACACTGTGATAAATCAAGCCTTGCATTGCGTAATAACGCGTCCAGTTTGTACCTGTATACTTTGAAACACCATATTCGGTACCAAACCATAAATTGTTCTGATTGTCAACAGCAACGTCATAAACTTCATTGCTCGAAAGCCCATCCTTTGTGGTATAAGTGGTCCAGTTACCCGGTACCGGGGCAGGATCCGAATCATCTTTATTACATGCGATTAGGATGAATAGGGAAATGAAAATTATTGAAAAACTTTTAATTGTACTCATAACATCTTTATTGATGAATATGTAAATTTATAAAGATTTCCGAATTATTAAAAGTTATCCTTTTCATTTTCGGAAAAAAATTCCCAAATTTGTATACAGAAACTTACTAAAATGTTTGTAAAAACCATTTATACAAAGTTTTAAAGATTGCGGAGCAATACTTGTATTCTTCATAAGGTCAAAACGACTAAATTATGCTCAGAACAATAAAGGGATTGATTGTTATTCTAGTTTTAATATTCTTAGGATCATGCGTTGACTGGGTTAAGTTTGAGGAGGACTTTCCAAATCCTGAGAATATGGAAGAAATGGAAGTTGATGATAATTTTAATTGGCAAACTGCTTCTACCGTTAATTTCCATTTAAAAAATGCACCGGCAGGCGTAATCAAATTTACTTCAGTTAATGACGAAACTACATACCATAAAGGCAATTATACCGGAAACACAGAATATTATTCAATTAAACTCATGCTGCCTGATTATATTAATGAAATCAAGATAAACAATATTGTATTACCTCTTGAGTCTTCAACAGTTACCTATGATTTTGGATTGAAATCCACTGCGATGCCGATTGATTATTCACTCAGCTTTGATGGAACTGACGATTACGTGGAAATAGATGATGACGGTCTTATTGCCGACTATCCTTTTACTTTAGCAGCCTGGGTTAAAACAATTGGCTTCAGCGATCCCAACGAGGATATGGTTATTGTAAACCTTGCCGACCCATCAAAAGATAACAGATATTATGGTATTTTTATCGGAGCGGATGAAGGTGGTGTTGCTTGTATACGTGCAAGAAAGGGGAGTGCAAAAACCGATGAGGGAACAACCAACCTGACCGATGATAACTGGCATTATGTTGTTGGCGTGTTTAATGGAAAGAAAGACAGAAAACTTTATGTAGATGGCTTGCTGGAAGCAAGTGGTACACAGAATTGTAATTTTGATGATGCTGCTGAAAAAACTGTATTTGGCAGATGGGGTGATGAAACGCCAAAATCTTATTTCAATGGAAACATTGATGAAATATGCATTTGGGAAAAAGCACTTTCATCACAGGAAATTAATGATTACATGAATACAGCTCCTTCCGGAAATGAAGATGATCTGGTCGGGTACTGGAAATTTGATAATGGAAGCGGAAGCACTGTTACTGATGAAACAGATAATGAGTACGATGGAACTATTTATGGGGCTGTCTGGATTTCGGATACAGGAGGTGGAAATGATTCGGATGGAGATGGAATAGATAATGATAATGATGATTATCCAGGCGATCCAAGCCGTGCATTTAATAACTATTATCCGGCAGGTCAATACGGAAGCATTGCTTTTGAAGATTTATGGCCAGGAACAGGAGACTATGATTTCAATGATCTTGTGGTTGATTATCAGTTTAAAACCGTTACCAATGCTTCAAATTATGTTGTAGAAATCGTAGGGAATTTTGTAGTTCGTGCCATTGGCGCCACTCTGCAAAACGGATTTGGGTTTCAATTTCCTGATGTCAGTGTATCATCTGCTGATCTGACCGTAACGGGATATGATATTAGCGAGGGATACATTCAACTAAATACAAATGGTACGGAAGCTTCACAAACGCTTAATACGATAATTGTTTTTGATAATGCCTTTAATATTTTGCCCAATATCAGCGGTGAATCAGGTGTTAATACAGAAGAAAATGGGACTTATGTGCAACCTGATACTGTTACTATTACCATGACTTTTACAGCAGATACTTATGATGAAAACACGATTAACATTTCTGCTTTTAATCCGTTTTTGATTATCAATATGGAAAGGGAAAAAGAAATTCATCTGGCTGACTATGTACCCACCTCCCTCGCTGATACGGCAATTTTTGGCACATTTCATGATGATAGTAATCCTCTGCAGGGAAGGTATTACAAAACAGATGACAATTTACCGTGGGCAATTAATATTTATGAAAGTTTTGATTATCCCATGGAGAAATCAGAAATTATACAGGCTTATCTGAAATTTGCACAATGGGCTTCTTCGGGCGGTAACCAGTTTAATGACTGGTACCAGGATGATTCCGGTTACCGGAATGATAACTATATTTATTAAAGAATGTTGGATTTGATTTTTGAGGTAAGAATATCAATCGCAACCTGATTTTGTCCACCCATTGGGATAATGATGTCAGCAAATTTTTTTGTGGGTTCAATAAATAATTCATGCATAGGTTTTACAAATGTTTGGTAATGCTCAAGCACTTGTTTAAAATTTCTTCCCCGCTCTTCAATATCCCGCCAAATAATTCGCATTAATCTATCATCGGCATCTGCGTCAACAAAAATTTTGATATCAAGTCGTTCGCGAAGTAATTGGTTTGTGAGTATTAAAATTCCTTCAATAATCAAAACTTTAAGGGGGAGCACTTCAATGTGTTGTATTGACCTCGCACAGGTAACGTACGAATAGATGGGCATTGGAATTGACTTATTGTCTTTAAGCTGATCAAGATGATTTATCAGCAGACTCCATTCGATGGAGTCGGGATGATCAAAATTGATCTTTTTCTTTTCTTCCAATGAAAGTTTTCCATTATCTTTATAATAAGCATCCTGTGAAATCAGGGAAACAGAATCGGTCGGAAGATTTTCAATTATTTTCTTTACTACTGTTGTTTTTCCTGAACCGGAGCCACCGGCAATACCTATG
>CAZTAW010000043.1:9947-17051 GCA_964611705.1 uncultured Bacteroidales bacterium | reverse complement strand
ATGTGGAAAATCCAATTGGTGAAGGAAATGATTATGGAAAAGATATTGCCGTAAATGAATCCGATGAGATTTATATCACAGGCTTCTTTGAAAGCAGCACATTGGCATTCCCTGGTATTACATTAACAAATACCGGTCTTAGTGATATTTTTGTAGCAAGGGTCTCAACCTCCACACCCTGGGCCCAAAATCCTGAGGGTGATAAAGATGACAGAGCATATGGCGTTGAAATTGACGAAACAGGTAATGTATATATTACAGGCGATTTTGAAAGTGGTATATTAACATTTGATGGTGCAACTGATATTTTTAACCCGACAGTATGGTGGGGTATATTCTCAAATTATTTCATAGCAAAATATACTCCTGGTGCAAGCACTGAAATTCAATGGGCAAAAACAGCCTGGGCCAACACGTATCCCGACAACAATTTTGATGATGTGGGAAAAGACCTTGCTGTGGACAATGCCGGATATGTATATGTAACAGGATGGTATAATAGCAGATGGATTGATTTCGGACTCGGAGAGATCATGAACGCAACCAATGATAACTATTCCGAAATATTTGTAGCAAAATACAATGCAGACGATGGCAATATTCTGTGGCTGGCTGAAGGTCATGCTGTTTACAACTCACATGGAACCGGAATTGATGTGCTTGAGAATGACTGTCCTGTAATTACAGGTTGGTTCGAAAGTACAGAAGTGCCGTTTGCCGGATCAATGCTTACAAATGCCGGTCCTGAGGAAACTGCAGATTTCTATGTAGGAAAAATTTGTGAATATCAATGCGATCCTACTTGCGATGATGAAATTTCTGAAACAGTTGCTGTATTGAATACAGGAATGGATGGTATTGCAAAAGACGATTCAAAATGGCAGATTGTAACGGATGCTTCCGGTGGAACAGTTCCGCGACCTGCTGTGGGTTCGTTTTGGTACGAAATCAGCCCTCCACCAACATGGAGTTACAGTCCTCCGATGACCGGTACCAACTGGATATCAGTTGACAGCATCCCGGATGCACCTGTCGGAATATATGAATTCCAGACCACATTTGTGATTGATTCATTTTGTAGTCAGCCAAGAATCAATTTATGTGTTATGGTTGATGAAGAGGCAGAGGTATATTTAAACGGAGTACATATTGGCTCGGCATCATCATTTTCCACACCTGTGTATATAACTGCTGAGGATTATCCGACTTTTTTGTCAGGATTAAATACACTCAGCGTTGTGGTTGAAAACACAATTTCAGCACAAATGGCTCTGAATATAAGGGGTTATGTTTGTTGTCAGTCGGATCCCTGTGATTTTGTGAGTGTTGGGCATCAACCCGGTAATACGGAATGTTGCCATGAAATCTATCTACAGAATCATGATCCCTTAAATACAATCGAGAACATAACAATATCAGCGGCGTCCCCTACTATAAATTCAGTAACAGGGCTACCCAACGGGGGTTTTGATATTGAAGGGCCACCCGTATTTCCAACAAGCACCTTTACACTTGAAAACACAACTGCCGGAACAGGAAATTTTAATGTCCACTTTAATATGTGCATTGATCCCACAGCTTCTAACCCTCAACAACTGATCGTACAATGGGTTGGATATGACCAGGAGCAGTACCCGGTCATTTGTACGGATACATTGTACCTTGAATGCCCTGATTCGATCTGTTGCGATAGTTGTGAATATCCACTACAAACAATCGTAACAGGTTCAGGCGACTGGTCACTGATAAGTGCACCTGCAGGTGTTCCGATCGGCCCGGCAGTTAGCATACCGATACCTCATGGCGACTGGGGCGATCCATTTGATGGAACAAGTTGGATATCGTACAGCAGCAATGGTGGTGGGGCAATTGCACCGGCGGGTATTTACACATTCAACACAGAATTTTGTGTGTGCGAAGATTGCCCTGAGAACAAAAAAATGTACCTGAAGATGTGTGGCCTGGTGGATGATACTGCTGTTGTTTATCTTAATGGTTCCTATATCGGTACTTTAAGCTCCGAATTGTTTTCACCCTCTTCCAGTGTGATTGAGGTTGTTTCACCCCCATTCTTTATTGGAGGAAGCAACGAAATTACAGTAGATGTAATCAATAATCCGGCATACTATACTGCCTTTGATGCCCGCATTTGGATATGCTGTGAAGAAATGTCAGGAATTGATGAAACAAATTTTCATGAAGAAGTGAAGGTATATCCGAATCCTGCATATGATTATCTCAATATTGAATCTGTCTATGACATAGAATCAGTTAAGCTTTACAATTTCACAGGACAACTGATGCGATCACAAAACACCATAACACGTGAATTAAAGCTAAACATCGGAGATTTGCAAAGAGGAGTATATATGCTTCAGATCAATACATCCGGTAAAAAAGTTATTACCAAAAAAGTAATGAAAAATTAACATTAGCATTTGATTTGCTAACGACCGGTTGAGCTAACTATATGCCAATTTGTTGCTCAGCCGGTCATTTCCATCTAAACCAATCAAATTACAAATGAATATGATGCAGAAATTTACAAGCCAGGTAAGCCTTACATTGTGTTGTATGATAATCAGTATTCTTTCCCTGCATGCACAGCTTGTTATTAAGATCATCCCCCCGGACCTTGAAGAATTAAGAAAACAAAATAAATGTGGCCTTCACTTGATCAATCCCTCTACGGATAGCCTTCATTTTCATTTATTAATGAATCTTGAAAAAGACTCCGGCGGTGTTCTTTACCAGGCTAAATCAATCTATATAAATATGCCTCCCACTCAATCAATCAACTGTAAATGGGATTCCATTGTGAGTCTTATACAGGAAGATAAATACAATCTTCCGATATCTAAAAAAGAATATCATAATAATCCATGTGGTCTTTACAGGCTATGCTTATATGCTATTGATTCACTCAGCCGTAAATCCATCGGGAATGATTGTTTGCAAATCAACATTGAATAGCCTAAAGCTGGAGGTTAGAAGTTTTTTTTTCGACAAAATGCTTTAATGACGAGATTGGATATTCTCATATCTTTGAGTAAAAGAAAGGCATGATACAGTTGCAGTTATCTACAAAAATAAGCTGTCTGCCTTCTGAGCCAAGATCAGAAGTAAATAATTTTGTTGATTTTTTGTTAAATAAAAGAAAAGAGCAAATCAAAAAGAAGCAACCAAAATTCGGTTGTGCATAAGGGAAATTTTTTATGTCACCTGATTTTGATGATCCAATTGAAGATTTCAATGAATATACTAATGATTATTTTTGTATCTTTAAGTATCAATGAATGAAAAAAATATTAATAAACATACCCGAATCAGTTGAATTAAATGACATGGAAGCAAAAATGTTACTTGCCTCAAGATTATATGAAAAAGGTAAATTAACATTAGGGCAGGCTACCGAAATGGTTGGTTTATCAAAAAAGGCTTTTATGGAATTGCTTGCAGATTATGACGTTTCTGTGATAAACCATCCTTCAACTGACCTTGAAGATGACATCCGCAATGCAAAAAACTATAGTAAGTGATACGAGCTGTTTGATCTTGTTAAGCAAGATAGATAAAATATCCTTATTGAAATCATTATCAGTGATGATGGGCCGGGTGTACCCAAAAAAGACCTGAAAAATATTTTTGAGAACAGAAGAATATTTCCTGATTTGAAAATTAATTTTTATCTTTGCACGCCCAAATGAGAAACGATTTTTAATTAAAGATAAAAAGATGGCAAATCATAAATCAGCATTAAAGAGAATTCGTCAGACGGAAAAAAGAAGGCTTCATAACCGTTATTACGCAAGAACAACCCGCGGTGCGATAAAAAAATTCAAAGAACTTACTGATAAAAAAGAAGCAGACGAAAAACTTCCCAAAGTTATTTCTATGATTGATAAACTGGCTAAGAATGCCATTATCCATAAAAACAAAGCTTCTAACATAAAATCGAAATTAATGCGTAAAGCAAACTCACTGTCGTAGATTTTAATTGACAACTAATACCATAAGCCCCTTATCCTCTGATGAGGGTTTTTTTTGTTAATTTCCTGTTAAGCAAACAATCCCAATAGGGTTACTTTTCTCATTTTTCAATATAAATTCGTAAATTGCTTGAGATTAAATTTTTATATCATTAATTCAACTCACAAAAAAATGAAAGCAATACGAATTAACAGTATCTTTATTTTCATTCTGGCCATGCTCATTCTTTCATCCTGTGCCAGTTATAAATACTCAAACAAAAGAAAAGGCGAAACCATTAACATGACCATCATCAATCAACCTGATGTAATTGATCTGAGAACAGTTGAGTCGCAGGAAATACCCGGGCCAAGATCAAGGGGAATTATGATTGGCGATATAATGTCACTGGCAAGCGAAGGTATTAAGCTTCTTATTGAAGCCGACAAAAAGAAATACACAGGGAAATACACTTATGGCTTAAGTGATAACTATTTCTATGACAGAATTTCAGATGTGAGTGCATTCGATATTTCCGGCATGCAGTTCAGTGGATTTAAATTACTTAGAACAGTAAAACTTGATGAAATGACTGCAGATACTGCCATGTATATTTCACTTAAGGTGATCACCGATAACCCTTACGAGATATTTAATAATTCCGCCTTCCGTCTGAAAGTTGATGATTTTGTAATGAAATACGGAAAGGCAAAAATTCCCGTTTTTAAATGGTATATGCCCTGGACGATATTCTACAAAAAGAAAAACTCGATCAATCTTGATATAAAAATTACTTTCACTGCCACATGGACGGGCGTGAACTCAGAGGTCAACCGCGATGAGGAGATCGGAAGTTTTCATTTGAATTTGCGTGATATTCCTTTGGGCAACACTGAAAAATTCAAAGAATACAAAGAACAAATTATTGGAATGCCATTGTATGGAAACAGTTTTATTATCCCAAGGTCATACGGAACTTATTTGAATGAAAGAAAAGACTATAAACCGGCTTACGGACAAGGAATTTACGACATCCTGGTAGAAGTAACCGAATCAGGCAAAGACCATTTTGTTACGAAAGTAGTACAGGATAATTCGGATATGATTGTGGAAGAGATGCAATCGGCTATTATCAATCAATTTACAGAATAACAGGCTGTTTATTTAAACAAAAACCAACCCTGATGAAAAGGCGATTTCTATTCCTTAATTTTTATATGCTGGTTTTTATATTATTTTTATCAATCAACGCTTATTCTCAGTTAAAGCTTTACAAAACTATTCCACTTGATCTGCCGGAACATGAGATAAAAAGCACTTGGTACTTCCCGGAAAGTAATAATTTATTGCTTTATCTGGAAAAAGGATATTTTGATGGTAAAATTGATCTTTACAATCTCAGTAATAACAAAGTGGTTTTTACACATCCAACCACTTTTTACATAAAAACTTATGATAAAGAGTTTGGTTATGAAACAAGTGAATATACTTCATTATTCGATATTAATGATGCCGAAATCAACCCTGATAAATCCGAATTGTTGGTTAAAACAGATGAACAAGCTTTTTACTTTTCTATTAATGGAGATACATTGAACGACAACAGAGATATCAAACCTTTGCAATCAGATGAGGAACCTTATGTGGTTAATCTTGACATCAGTGTAATATTCAATAAAAAACTGAAAGCATACACTTCTGATGATGGAAGACGGTTGTTTCTTGAAAATCCTGAGAAGAAAGAAGTTTTTGGAATTGATAATGAATTATACGCAAATCATCAGCTTTTAAGTTTTTCACCTGATGGTAACCTTCTACTTGCACTTTATGGTGAATATAATTTAATCCATGGAATATTAATGGTAAATCCCATTAATGGAAAAGTACTCTATAAAACCGAACCTGATAGTTTGGAGATACCTGATATTCACTGGATATCAAATAATTCATTTCTATGTGTATCAAAAAACGACAAGAATATAGGATTCTACAAATGGAATCCCTTAAAGATAAAAGAAGATAAGTATAAGACAATTGTTCAGAACGGACATCTTT
Source organism: uncultured Bacteroidales bacterium (assembly GCA_964611705.1). GTDB lineage: Bacteria > Bacteroidota > Bacteroidia > Bacteroidales > JAIOZK01 > JAIOZK01. Next base: position 11,027 of record CAZTAW010000043.1, on the reverse strand, counting down.
CAGCCATAAAGGATATTGACATACACAAAAATGACAAACTGATTGCAAGTCTGGATGAAAAAGGTAAGGTCATCATCTGGGATATAAAAACAGGATTAATGATATCTTCTTTCATTCCAAAAGAAAAGCCTGCTAATATTGAGTTTGTTGAAGAAACAAATTTACTGGTCAGGAATTTGAGCAATGCTGCAATTTACAACTACCTGAGCGGTGAAAAGCTTAGTTTTCATAAACTCGAACGTGCAACAAAAGACATTGATAGTGAAAACATCATATATGGTATAATGGATACAAGCAAGGCAATAGGACAGGTTAACAAACTGGTTAAATATGATATTAAGGACCAAAAAATAATTGAGTTTTTGCCTGACCCAATCACTGAGAATAGCATATGGGAATTGGTTGCGCTACCAATAGAAAAAGGATTGCTTTGCATTGACTGGAATAACAACCTGCATGTGCTGAGAAAAAACAAAAAATGGATTGAGCTTAAACAACCTGAACTCCCTCAGAATGAATTCTTTTTCACCCATACAATTTCCCCTGATGGTAAATACCTGGCTTTGGGAAGCCGAAGAGGAAATATCCTTATCTACGAGATCGGAAAATGGAAAATACTCGCTCATTTTAAATCGGAAAATGGCAGAGTAAAAGCCCTGGCTTTTGATCCGGGCGGTGAAATACTTATTTCTTCTTCACAATTTGGACAGGTCACCGTGTGGGAATGGAAAAGAGGTATTACGAAAAACACATTTCTGCATAAAGATATAATCCCTAACTGGTTACAAAGAAATATCACATATAACAATGAATACAACAATATCAATGCTTTGGATTTTAGTGCGGATTACCTGATTTCAGCCAGCGACCGAAGCAGTGTAAAAATCTGGGACCGCAAAGGCTATAAACTATTAAAAACACTTGAAAGCCAAACAATACCTGTTTCAGAAGCCATTTTTAATTACAATGATATTTATGTGGCTTCTGCTCCCGAACTGGATTTGGGTACTGCCAACATTTTTCCTGATACTATTCTGCGCAGATTTTCTTTCGGCACCGATATACAAATTGATACCATTA
>CAZTAW010000043.1:0-9937 GCA_964611705.1 uncultured Bacteroidales bacterium | reverse complement strand
AGCCAGCATTATAACTGGGTTAATAATTTGGATATCTCCTCAGATGGTAAATGGTTGGTTTCAGCCGATAACAACAATGCAATAGTTATTAAAGACCTTCTAAACACGAATACACCAATTAATTGGTTGATGTATGAGGGCTTAATAGAAGATATTCAAATCTCTCCTAACGGGAAGTATATTGCCTGGTTTGAGGGGCCAACAGACTTAAGGATCAATGTTTTAAAAAATGGCGATTCCGTTCCTTTTAAGCAAATAAAAAATAAACATCTCGGAGGAGCCTTTCATCTTACCAACAAAAGGCTCTTTTATTCCATTAAAAACAAATTCTATAGCTACTCATTGGATAAGCATAAAACCAAAAATATATTTAAACCGGATGATGACGAATCGTCAATGTTATCAGCCATTATCTTCGATTCAATACGAAAAAATTTATTATACTCGGACGGGACTTCTTTTTATGTTGCTTCCCTTGATCAAAAAAAGATCATTTGTGATTATTATGAAAACTCGCACAGTCCGGATTTGATCTGTTTTCACCCGAAATCAAACGTTGCTTTCACAGCATCAAGCGATATTAGTACTTCAGGCAATTCCGTCATAGCACATAACCTGGATAAAAAAACGACAAAGTGGATCAATAAAGATTTTCAATCCATTATTAACAGCATTCATACAAATGATGACAGTTTATTGATCGTGAGTTGTACAAATGGAGAATTGATTTTCCTGAATTCAAATAACGGAACCAAGATTGCTACAATGGTTTTCGCGAAAAACACCAAAGATTTTATCATTTTTACGCCCGATCAGTATTACTATTCAAGTAAAGAAGGAACAAAACTGGTAGGTTACCTATATGGAAATAAAATCCTGACTTTTGAACAGCTTGACCTGCAATACAACCGGCCGGATTTGGTTTTCAGCAGAATTGGGTTAACAGAGGATCAGCTACTGAAGAACTTCGCTTTGGCAAGAAATAAACGATTAAGCAAAATGGGATTCAGGCTGTCCGATACAACAAGCGAAATGGAGTTTCCAGATATTGAAATCGTAAATAAAGAACAGATACCACTGGCTACCAATGAACCGGAATTAAACCTTGATTTAAAGCTATGGAGCGATCAATCCAAACTTGATCGCCTAAACATTTGGATCAACAATGTACCTCTTTATGGCATGAATGGAATAAAAATTCGGGTTAAGGATATACACGAATTCACTTCCGAGGTCAACATTCCTCTCTCGTCAGGAGAAAACAAGATACAGCTTAGCTGCCATAATCAAAAAGGTTTTGAAAGTTTCAGGGAAACATTTGAGATCAAGCATGAGCCATCACAAATTCGGAAATCACATTTATATCTTATACCGATAAGTGTTTCGGACTATATGAATAACTCATTTGACCTGAAATATGCTGATAAAGACGGTAGGGATTTGCAAAAACTCTTTTCAACCCGGAAAGACAATTATATTTTACATTTTGAGCATGCACTTTTCAACAAGGAAGCCACAAGAGAGAATATTCTTGCATTAAAAAAAGAACTGCTCAAAACTCATGTTGATGACCAGGTAATTCTCTATGTCTCCGGCCACGGCCTCCTGGATGACAACTTCGATTTCTATTTCGCAACCCATGATATTGATTTCAATAATCCCTCGGAAAGAGGCGTTAGCTATGATGAACTGGAATGGCTACTGGATTCTATCCCGGCACGAAAAAAACTTTTCCTGATGGACGCCTGTCATTCCGGGGAAGTGGACAAGGAGGAACTAATGGCCTACAATGCTAAAAAGGAAGAAGGTATTAAAAGCGGGGTAAAGAAATATACTTATCGAGCTGATGTATTGCAATATGAAGACATCGAAAGCCATGTTGGCCTGCAAAATTCGTTTGAACTGATGCAAGAGTTATTCACAAACCTCAACCGGGGTTCTGGTGCAGTAGTCATCAGCGCTGCCGCCGGCGACAGTTATGCCATGGAATCGGATGAATGGCAGAATGGGGTGTTTACTTACTCCATTTTACAAGGCTTGCAATCAGGAAATGCAGATGCCAACCAAAACGGCGAGATTACCGTTTCCGAGCTAAGAGACTATGTAAGCCAGAGTGTGCAGGATTTAACTAACGGTTTGCAAAAACCTACGATGCGGCAGGAGAATGTGGAGTTTGATTATAGGGTGTGGTGAAAAAAATAATACATTAAAAAAATATTTCTAAGATTTTTATGTATCTTTACACACATATTTAGCAATATTCATGTAGCATGATACATAGATTATTAAAGAATGAAATCATACAATGGCTGAAACCTGGTAAAGTTTTATGCTTATTCGGTGCAAGAAGAACTGGTAAAACCTTCCTTATGGAAGTAATATTAAATGAACTTGATAAAGAGAGGATATTATATGCACATGGTGAAGATATGGATTTTAGCGAAGCTTTTTCAAGTCAAAGAGTAAGCACTTTACAAAACATCCTTAAAGGATATACACATCTGTTTATTGACGAAGCGCAAAAAATTCCAAACATTGGACAAAACCTAAAACTAATTATTGACAAGATTCCTGCTATCAGCGTTTTTATAACCGGATCATCTGCATTCGATTTAAAGAACCAGGTCGGAGAACCATTAACCGGAAGAAGCAGGATTTTAAACCTTTTCCCTGTTGCTCAATGCGAGTTACCGGAAAAATATCTGACTGTAGTTAATAATATTGAGAGTAAATTGATATTTGGCACCTATCCCGAAGTATTGTTAGCAGAAACAAACAGAGAGAAACAAATTCAGCTTGAATCCATTAGAAACGGATACTTGCTAAAGGACATCCTTGAACTTGAAAACCAAAAGGACAGCTTATTTGTTTTAAATCTACTCAGATTAATCGCTTTTCAGATTGGAAACAACATTTCATACTCAGAACTTGCAAACAACCTGAAAGTTAATACAAGAACAATACAACGTTATTTAAACATTTTGGAGAAAGTTTATGTTTTATTTTCACTCCCAGGTTATAGTAGAAACTTACGGAAAGAATATGCAAAGACTCCAAGATACTATTTTTACGATAATGGTATCAGGAATGCTGTTATTTCTAACTACAATAAAATTAATCTGAGAGATGATATTGGCAAGTTATGGGAAAACTACATAATTAGTGAACGTATTAAAAAGACACACTATCTTGGTTTAATTTCAAACAAATATTTCTGGAGAACATATGACCAAAAGGAGATTGATTATCTTGAAGAACGGGAGGGAAAGTTATTTGCATATGAAATTAAATGGAGTGAAAAAAAAGTTAAAGCTCCAAAAATATTTCTTGAAACTTATAAAAAAGCAAACTGGACTTTAATTGACAAACTGAACTTTTTGGATTTTATTGGTTAAATAGAATATGTTAACCAAAGTGTGCAGGATTTGACCAATGGCTTACAGAAACCCACTATGAGGCAGGAGAATGTGGAGTTTGATTATAGGGTGTGGTGATAAATTTTCCTCAGGAAAAATCTATATATGCTTATATCAAGAATTCCAGGTAATTCTTCCGGCTTATGACTTCCGTTTCGCTTTCCGGATATGCTTGTTTCCAGGAATCAGGTATTTTGGCTTTTTTATCTGAAAATTTTAATTCATAAGCAAAGAGTTTACCTTCTCTTTCTTCAATCATATCAATTTCCTTTTTGTCATAAGTACGCCAGAAATAATTATTTGAATATAAGCGTTTGTATTCCTGCTTTTTCAGCCTTTCAACAAAAAGAAAGTTTTCCCGGAGCATTCCGATATCATTTCTGGTTGACAGGTCGTTGAAGTTATTGATCAATGCATTTCTTACACCATTGTCATAAAAATAATACCTTGCCGTTTTTGTTACTTCATTTCTAAGGTTTCTTGAAAAACCCCGTACCTTAATAATAATAAAAGCCTGTTCCAATAGCTCAAGATATCTTTCAACACTTTGTTTTGCAATATCCAGCTTATTTGAAAGTTCATTCAATGATACTTCATTACCGATTTGAAAGGCAAGCATTTTAAGCAGATTAAATAGTTTACCCCGGTACCTGACATGCTCAAGTTCAAACAAATCTTTCAGCAAATAAGAATCCCTTAGCATATTCAGGTATTCTATCTTTTCTTGTTTACCGGAAGATTTTAGTACTTCAGGATAGGAGCCAAATATTAAAAGTTCTTCCAGGTTTTCTTCAATATACATACCTCCAAATTGCCCGTATAATTCAAGAACAGAAACCGGAAATAATTTCCTTACGATTTGCCTTCCGGTTAATGGCTCACCTGTTGATTTTGTCAAACTGAAAGAAGAAGAACCTGTTATAACGATAACCATCTCAGGTTTATGATCAATCAGTAGCTTTAGCCCTATGCCAACTTCGGGAATGCGTTGAGCCTCATCTATAAAAACCAGATCATAATCCCCAAGGTTAACAAGAATCTGCTGTAAATACTGTGACGATAAAATCTCCCTGAGCCTCATATCATCCCCGGTGCCCATAAAAAACTTTCCCTTAAATGATGAAGTGATTTTATTAATCAACTCTGTTTTTCCGGTCCTTCTCGGGCCAGTAAGTACAAATATTTTTCCCCGTTTAAGCAAGGAGATATTGTTTTTCTCATAATATCTTATAAACCATTGATTATTCATAACTTAAAATAAAAAACAGAAAGCAAAGTTAACATATTTTGTCAAATTTGGCAAGTTTTGTTGCCATATTTTAAAGAATTTGGCAAGATTAGCGATGGAGTCAGTTTATTTCAGCCCCGATGAAAAACATCATATACCAGTCACCGGAGCCGAAAATTTATCACGTTGGGAATAGATTATTTTTATTATGTACTGCCATCAACTACAGAAACATTGCACAGTTAAGCTAAATGACTAAAATCCTGGTTACAATCCACCTATCAGATTATAAATTTCAAAAGATGAAGAAATTTTCTTAATTTCACCCTCAGAATATAAGACAATGCCGTTGGATAAAAAACAGGAAATACTGGAGCTTATCAAAAGCAATGATCACAAGAGCATTGCAAATGTTTATAAGAGTTACCGGAATGAGTTTATCGCATTTGCTTGCAAGAAATACGCTGTTTCACCTGAGGAAGCCAAAGAAAACTACCAGCAGGCGTTTCTTATCACCATCAACAATATAAAAAACGGCAGACTTACACATCTGACTTCTTCTCTGAAAACTTATCTTTTCCAGGTTGGCAGAAACCAGATCAATAACGAATTAAAAAGAAATGCCAGGCAAAGTAATATTGAATCGCAACACGGAATTTATGAAGACAACATAAATGATTTCGATTTCAATAATTACAACGAAAAGGAGTATAAGATCAAAAAAGTGATCAGGGAATCTTTTCAAAAACTTAGCGATACCTGCCGCAAACTACTCAGCTTGTTTTATTTCGAAAAGAAACGACATGAGGAAATCATGACAATTATGAATTATGCAAATATTGATTCTGTAAAAACCCAGAAGTACAAATGTTTTAAAAGACTTGAAACAGTGGTTAGATCCGAATATTCAATAACTGACTTTTTTTAGCTGAAAATGGCAAATGACAAACAACATACACACGAATTAATTGATGATTACCTGAATGGCATATTAAAAGGTAAGGCACTTGAAATCTTTGAAAAAAGAATGCAGGTAGACCAATCATTTGCCAGGGAAGTCAGATTGCATAAGCTCATCATTGAAGGTATTCAGGAAGCCGAAAATGAAAAGCTTCTGGATGTATTGAAACAAGCCGACAGTGAGATGGAAGAACCTGTCGTAAAAAAAATTTCCTTCCTGAAATTTTATCGCATCGCTGCGCTTGTAATTCTGCTGCTTGCGGTTGCTGCTTATTTTCTGTTTTTCAATGAAAACAAAACCGACCGCATTTTTACAAAATACTTCTCACCATATAAAAACGACCTGATCAGTTATTCGAGAAGCAGTGAGGTTCCGCAGGAATTTTATGGCTTTTCCCTGGAAACATATAATCAGGCGGTAGTTGGCATGAAAGCTTACGAAAAAGGAGATTACAAGATTGCGGCAAATCTTTTTACGGAAGCCATAAGCAGTGGTCCCGAAAAACCGGAATTGATCTTTTACCTGTCCATTGCCCAACTCGAAAACGATGAAGTTTACAAAGCCATAAATAACCTGCGATATCTTCTTTTACTCCGGGATTTCAGATACCACAGCGAAGCAAAATGGTATCTCGCACTGGCGCTTATTAAAGCAGAAGAAACAGCAACAGCGCTTGAAATACTTCAAACCATTCCTGACAACAGCAAATACACTAAAAAAGTGGAACAGATTGAAAAGTTTCTTTCGGATTAATATATACTGCATCTTACAAAAAATGCAAAGCATTCTTCTGTTAGATACAGTTATACCAATTGGAGCATAAGATCAATTATTGTAAACCTGTTCCGAATCGGTATAATATTTGTCAACTTATTGGGGCGACACATTATTATTGACTATAATTAGTTGGTTACCTTTTCAATATTCCGCTATAAACAGGTCAAATTAATTTATCAAATCCAATGCGATCATTCAACCCAATAAAAAATAGCTTATATTAGTAACCTATTATCAATAAACAATAAAGATACAATGTACCGGAAAATTATTTCTTTTGTAGCCTTCATCCTGTTGGCATTTACATGCAGCCTCTTTGCACAGGAAAATGAAAAAGCAAGAAATTACGAAAACAAGGCCTATGAATATTTTGTTGACAGCAGCTATGCAAAAGCATCAGCATATTATCTGAAAGCCATTCAGGAAGAAATGAAGTCCCAAAGCCCTGACCCTGAAATTATAGCCAGAGATTACGAATTTGCAGCTTCCATGCAGGAAGAGTTGAATAACTATACCAAATCACTTGACTATTATTTAGCGGCGAGAAAATATTTCAAAGCTTCGGGCAACTGGGAAAACATCAAATCAAATCTCTATACGCTTGCTTCTTTTTTTGACCGAATTTACTCAAAAAATGCAAAAATTGACTTTGGTCCAAATGGATTGGAAAAAAGCTATGCGTATTTTCTTGTTGATTCCATTCTTTGCACTTCAGGAGATACAAGCTGGGTTCGAATTAACGGTGGCAACAATGACCATATCATTCAAGGTGGAAAGGGTGATGTTATCAGCGTATATAACCCGGATGAAAAAAACAGGGGTAATATCATTCTTGGAAGCGTATACCATGAATCATCCGGGAATAATTCAGGCATATGTTATGTCATTCATAATAATACTAATGATCAGGATATTCGTGTCCGGATTGGTGATATGGTCGCCTTACCCAATATGCTACCTAAAAAAGATCAATTCATGATTCTGAGTGAATTGGCAAATATCAGGATATTATTTCAGAATAAAGAGAAATCGAGCATTTTTACCTGCCGTGAATTGCTATTCATTAACGATACTTCCTTTCAGAACGATATCATTCGATTAATGGCAGAAGATGTGCAGGAAACCGTTGTTTATTTGCAGGGATATCTTGATGATAATCCTGACTGGAATGCCCCTCTTGAAGGTGGAAAATATGATGGTGTTGGAATGTTTGATGCGATGGAGCTCACAAGCCCGGATGATATTTCAGCATTCCTTGCCTTTGTTGATTCCTACCCGGGAAAGTATATGGGCAATACCTGGAAGATCAACGAAACTTATGCTACCTGGCTGATCAATGCAACGCCACTTGCAGATTTCGATAAAACACTTTTCAATAATTTGCTATATGCCGGCGAAAAAAAATTAAAAGAATTTGTTACACAAAACGCCTATTACATTACCGATACCATTTTCCATCGTTTCAATGCGATGTTCAACGATTTGTATTTGGAAGAAAAATTTGACAGCGCCGGACTACTGGTTGATCGTTTTATATGGATTGCTGATCTGCTTAACAACAATCATTACAAATCAATGTTTCTGGTTGGCAAGTCCAATCTTTCACAAAACCAGGAAAACTGGCAGGAAAGTATCAAAATACTCAACGAAGCCATCGAAAGCGATTCCACAAACCTGAACACTTACTTTTTCAGGGGATATGCCTATGGTAAACTTAAAGATTATCACAAGGCGGTTCAGGATTATAAAATGATCGTTAAATATAACCCGGCTTTATCTGTTGGCTATGGAAATCAGGGTTGGTATTATTTGTTAGACGGGAAAATTTTCGATGCGCTGGAAGCTTGTAAAAAAGCTTATGAGCTTGATTCTTTCCAGGTATCAAATACTGTAAACCTGGGCCATGCATACATGCTGCTTGGAGATACGACCACAGCCTGCAAATACTATGACAAAACACTGGAGTTGATTACAAGTATCACAGAATTTATGACAGGTCCCGTTGCCGATTTCGATATCTTCATTGAAAACGAATGGCAAACATCACTGTCAGAATATTCAAAACAGTACATGCTTGACAAATACAATAAAATCTATAAATATCGCATCATTTCTGATAGCATAGAAAATGTTGCAAGGGGAAATGATACGGAAAAGAATTACCCACTGGCTTTGGACAACATGCTCAAGTCATATGAATATGAACTGCAAAGCAAAGCACCCCGGCCGGAGCAATTGTATGTTGTAACATCATGGATAGGATATCTTTACCAGCAGGTGAAAGCTTTTGAAAATGCAGAGAATTATTACAATAAATGCCTGCATTACGCTCATGATGTTCTTCGGAGTGATGCAAAAACAGCCAATGTATATGATCTTTTCTCCTGGTTGTATGATGTATGGGGAAAGAAAGCAGATTATCTGGCTGTTACTGAAAAAAAGGAAAAATACCAGCAACTGGCAGATGAAGCAGGAAAAGAACGAAAACTTTATTTACTTGCAGTTGGTAATAACGAGTATTATGATGTTTCATATCAATATGCCCATCATGATGCTGAAAAAATGGTTTCAGCTTTAACAGAAAATGCCGCGAATTATTATGACTCCGTGTCGGCACAGATTATCAGAAGTGAGGAATTAACTTTAGACAAGCTTGAAAAAGCCTTCAGGCAGGTAATCATAGACTCCCGACCGGATGATGTTTTCATGTTTTATTTCGGAGGGACAGCTTCACTGGATACAAATATTTTCAAGCTGACAATTCCAAGAAACGATACAGTAGAAAAAACAGTTTCTATTGATGTTAATACCATCAAAACGTGGCTCTCGAGCATACAGGCCCGTAACCAGTTTCTGATGCTTGATGCTTTCGCTCCCAGTTTTATTGATGAATTTGTCGGCAATTATGCCATCAGCAGAGGAGCATTGTCAGGCTCTAATCTTAATCTTGGAATATTAAGCCTTGCCAGTCACCGCATCGAAAATGATTCCCTGCAACATGGCACGCTCTCCCATGCCGTTATTGATATAATGCAACATGGAGATGAACTGCCATTTGCTGATGACAAAGATTTGAGCATCAAAGACCTGAATGCTCATCTCTTTACACAAAAAAACAAAAACGGAGAACTGTTAAGCTGGAACACCTATTATACAGGAGACGACTTTGTATTAATTAGCTACGACAGTGTTAATGTTGACAGCAGACAACAACAGGCAATCCCTGAGAGAAGTCGTGGTGTAGGCATCCTTAATGATGATTTTACAGGTAACGGTGATTTCTCCGGCAAATCAACCCATTATGCATTACTTTTTGCAACCAATGATTATTATGAATGGAATGATCTGGCAAATCCCATTTTCGATGCAAATGCACTTGCAAAAACCCTTGAAGAGGATTACGGTTACCGGGTAGAGCTTCTTACAAACAACACCCGAATGGATGTACTCACCAAGATCAGGGAATACCAAAAGAAGCAGTACAATCCCAACGACCAGTTGTTCATATTCTTTGCCGGGCATGGCTCATTTGATGATATATCAGGTGAAGGATAT
>CAZTAW010000042.1:0-17108 GCA_964611705.1 uncultured Bacteroidales bacterium | reverse complement strand
CGGTCCAGTGGTTCAATGGCCACCAGCATCCCGTCTTTCTGTCCTTGGTCTCTTTTAGGGAGCATACGGTCAATATTTTCAACCATTTTAATCTCCTTTGCTAACGAAAGATATGATGCCACGCTCCCAAATTCAAACAAGACAGCATGGTCAGGTACGAATGGCTTACCTTCAACAGCATCAATGATACTGTCAATGGTTCCCAGGTACTTCTGCCACTCCCTGCGTGACTTGCCGTCCTTCCATATCCTCTGTTCAGCATAATAGTAAGTCTTTCCACTGATTTTCTTGTGCATGATGTAAGCCATGATGTATCCCTTTTTATTATTTAGGGTGCATGATAAGAAATATATCAGTGCAAACCCTTTAAAATAAAGAGTAAATATCAACATGTTATTAACATTATTTTAGGGGGCAGGATTAAAATAATCTAACCAGTTATACATCAATTGATTATATTTATAGGGAAATTATAACCCGGAAACTCGGGCTAGAAAACCTAAATTCTTTTGTTCCTTTGATTCTTTTTCAAAGTCTGATACAGATATAAGTCTCCTTAGTGAGCGGCTACTCATATCCAGGCCTAGTTTTGAAACAGCATATTCAAATCTATTCTGACCTACTTTCCCAAAAGGATTGCCCTTTTCTTCCTTAAGCAAATCCCTCCTTTGCCCTTGGGTTTTTCCAAGTGTCCCGAAAATTGCTTCCGTCTCATTTATAATTTGTTGAGGTGTTTTAACTCTTTGTTTATTATAGGATAATATTAACTCAAGTTCATCTTCATCTTTAGTATCACGGACAATTGCTAATAATTCACTTAATCCAGCTTTTGGTGCAGCAAAATATCGTCTAACTCCAGCTATAATTATATTGTCTGAATTTATGACAATTGGCTCAACCTGGCCTTGACGCCTAATATCCTCAACAAGATTTTTTATATCTCTTGAGTTTTTTCTCTGCCTGTATATTTTCCTGGATAATGGATGAATTCTTAACCTGTTTATTGGAACAGATACTACTTGAAGAACAGGTGAATAAAGATCATCTTCCTCCTCTTCTTGTGGAAGTTCTTCATTTTCGGGGTATTCTACAATAATGTTAAGATTTGATGATTAATCATTAACTTCCTGACAATTGTCAGGAAGTTGAAAGCATTTACAAATATGAGGATTATTTGGTTGATTTACAAGAATTAATAAAAATGGAAAAAGTTTACACTTGTGATGATTTAAGCAAACTTTTTCCATAAAGTGCTCCTAATAAACTTTGCGATAGGTGGATGCTGAATAATCGCCTCATTTCTATAAACCTATATAGGGAGTCAAAAATGTTTTAACAACAATACTTGTAGATAAAAGAAAAACCTGATAATTATCTAATTATCAGGTTTTTAAAATCAATTGATTTTTAACTATTTGTGGGCCCACCTGGACTCGAACCAGGGACCACTTGATTATGAGTCAAGTGCTCTAACCAACTGAGCTATAGGCCCTTAATGTTTGTTTCCTTTCTTTGGTGCCACTTGTCCCGATAACTCCCGATAGCAATCGGGACGGGAGAGTCAAGTGCTCAACCTCCCGATAACCATCGGGATGAGCTATAGGCCCAAAATTTTTTATCTAAGATAAAAATTTTTTAAAAAAGGAATGCAAAATTACACAATACATTTTAATTGTCAATAGCTTTTGTGCATTTTTTAGATGGATGCATTAAAATAAATAAATATATTAGATATAACAAATGTATGACTGAAATTTATTTCATCAGTAATGAAAGACCGTTTTTGTCAAGTATCCTGATCTGCTTGCCATGTGCAGATATCAGTTTGTTTTGATCCATTTCTCTGATCGCCCTCCCCAGTGAGGGTCTTGTAATCCCGAATAGCTCCGAGAGTTCGTTTTGAGATTTATCAAGAAGGATATTTTCACCTTGCTTTCGAGAGAGTTCAAGAATGTAATGTGCAATTTTTCCTTTAATGGATTGAAAAGATAAAAACTTAAGCTTGCGTGATAAAAAATGAGCCCTGTTCGACATAAAATTCAGGAAGTTCAGTAGTATTCTTTTGTTTTTTAACATTAATGAAATAACCTCTTCTTTAGGGATTGAAAGGATTTGTGTGTTTTCATTAGCAGTAATACTAACAGGGTAGTTGGTATTGTTTCCGAACAGAAAAGCAGGAGCCAGCGGATTTGGTGGTAAAATGTCTTCTATTTTAATAATCTTTCCTGAGACATCCATCATTTCCCCCCTGACAGAACCAATAAGAATAACCTTAAGCTCCCGGCATTCTTCGCCTTCTCTTAAAACAGTTTCTTCTTTTTTGTAGGTTTTTACCCTGTAGTTACAATCCCCTACAAGTGATTCAATTTCATTGAAATTCAAACCCTCAAAAATCGGACAGCGAACAACTGATTCATTCATATCCATATACAAAACTTTTTTAAATTATACCGATACGGATCAGGTTTGCAAGAAATATAAATCTGATCCTATCGGCATAACTGAATCTAAACGAAAATTGCTTTGCATTTTCACTAAGATTCAGTATACATTATTACCTTATACCCATATACCTTTATACCATAACCAACATTATTTCCATAAAAATAACAATTTCTGTAACAATTGTTACCGTTTAATAAAGGTGGCCAACTTTATTTTTGCATTCAAATACTTAAATACGTGAAAAGAGAAATAGTAAAAGTAGACGAAAATCTTTGTAATGGTTGCGGGGATTGTGTTCCGGCTTGTCATGAAGGAGCACTGCAGATCATTGATGGCAAAGCCCGGCTGGTTAGTGATTTGATGTGTGATGGTTTAGGAGCTTGTTTGGGGTATTGTCCGCAAGGTGCAATAACCATAGAAGAACGAGAAGCAGAACCCTATGATGAGATCAAAGTGATAGAGATAATGGTGGGAAAAGGAAAAAATACAGTCATTGCACATATAAAACATTTAAAAGAACATAATGAAACAAAATTTCTGAAACAGGCAATAAGCTTTTTAATAGAGAACAAGGAAAAGATTGATTTTAATGTGGAGGAAGTTATTCAAGAGGTATATCATTCCCATCAACATCAATTTGGTGGAGGATGTCCTGGCTCAAGGCCGATAGAAATAAAAAAACCGGTTGAAAAGCATGAAGATGGAACTGTTGTATCAGGAAAATCCGAACTCAGGCAATGGCCGGTACAGATGCATCTGATCAATCCATCTGCAGGTCATTTCACAAAAACAGATGTTTTGCTGGCTGCAGATTGTACAGCATTTTCGATGGGTAATTTTCACCAGGAATATTTGAAGGGGAAAAGCCTGGTGGTTGCATGCCCTAAACTTGATCAGGGTATTGAAACTTATGTTGAAAAGATCAGGCGCCTGATCGATGATGCCGGGGTAAATACAATAACAGTAATGATGATGCAGGTACCCTGTTGCAGTGGACTATTACAAATTGTAAAAACGGCACAGGAAAAAGCCTCAAGAAAGGTACCCGTGAAAGCAATTGTTGTTTCCGTGGAGGGAAAAATAATGTCTGAAGAATGGATTTGAAAATTGTACAAATAAATTATAAATAAAAAACTTGAAAGATTATGAGTATGTTTTGTTTTCAGTGTCAGGAAACCGCAAAAGGCACAGGATGTACGATAAAAGGTGTTTGCGGTAAAACAGATGAAGTAGCAAATTTACAGGATGTGTTGATGTTTGTTTCCAAAGGAATTTCAGTGTATACTTCTTATGCAAGGCAAAATGAGATTGAGTTTGAGAAAGCTGATAAGTATATCATTGATGCATTGTTCATTACCATCACAAATGCAAATTTTAGTAAAAAGCATATTATTAGGAAAATAAAGGATGGCATAGAGCTTAGGGGTGAGATCAGGGATAATCTGAAACAACGGGGAATAAAAATTCCAGATGATCTTCATTCATCTGCCTTCTGGGTTGCCCAAAATGATGATGATATTCTGAAAAAAGGTGAAAAGATTGGTGTTCTTTCTGTGGATAACGAAGATGAAAGATCACTAAAAGAACTTCTGACCTACGGAATTAAAGGAATATCAGCCTATGCCGAACATGCCTGGAATCTCGGTTACAAAAGCGAAGCCATAAATACATTTATTCAGGAAGGACTTGTTGCAACAACAAAGAATGATATTTCAACAGAAGAGTTAATGACTTTGGTTACTGAATGTGGAAAACAAGGTGTTGAAGTAATGGCTTTACTCGACAAAGCCAATACCAATAGCTATGGAAATCCTGAGATCAGTCATGTCAACCTGGGAGTAAGGTCAAATCCCGGAATTTTGATCAGCGGTCATGATATGAAGGATATGGAAGAACTGCTGAAACAAACCGAAGGTACTGGTGTAGATGTTTATACACATAGTGAGATGCTTCCGGCGAATTATTACCCTGCTTTTAAAAAGTACAAACATTTTGTAGGGAATTATGGTAATTCATGGTGGAAACAAAAACAAGAGTTTGAGAGTTTTAACGGACCTGTTTTATTGACAACCAATTGTCTTGTGCCACCTAAAGAAAGCTATAAGCACCGAGTTTATACAACAGGTGCGGCAGGATTTGATGGTTGCACCCATATTCCTGATCGTAAAAACGGTAATCCAAAGGATTTTTCCGGGCTTATTGAACATGCAAAAGAATGCCAGCCGCCTGTTGAACTTGAAACCGGTGAAATAATAGGGGGATTTGCACATAACCAGGTTATGCAGCTTTCGGACAAGATTGTTGAAGCCCTGAAATCAGGTGCGATCAGAAAATTTATTGTCATGGCCGGTTGCGACGGAAGGATGAAAAGCAGGGAATATTACACTGAATTTGCGGATAAATTGCCTGAAGATACTGTTATCCTCACAGCAGGTTGTGCAAAATACCGATATAATAAACTTCCGTTAGGAGATATCAATGGAGTTCCCAGAGTACTTGATGCCGGGCAGTGTAACGACTCCTATTCATTGGCTGTAATTGCATTAAGGCTTAAGGAAGTTTTTCAACTGAATAATATTAACGATTTACCTATCGCTTACAACATTGCCTGGTATGAACAAAAGGCCGTAATTGTTTTGTTAGCATTGCTTTATCTGGGTATAAAAAATATACATCTCGGCCCGACTTTGCCTGCATTTCTTTCACCCAATGTCGCTGAAGTATTAATTGATACTTTTAAAATCTCTGGCATTAAAACTGTTGATGAAGATATTGCAGAAATGGTTGGCTAAAAAACTGAATAATGAATTACACAAAAAGAAAGGAGCAACACCATGGCTATTAAAAAAGTTTGGATAGAAGAAGGCTGCACTGCATGCGGGCTATGTGAAGACATCTCCCCTGATGTTTTTGAATTGGATGATGAAGAAGCTGTTGTAAAACGTGGCGTTGTTGACTATAGCGAATTTGAGGAGGAGATTAACGAAGCTGCAGAAAGCTGTCCGGTTGAGGTGATTAAATTTGAATAATCATCTATACCTATTCGGAACAGGTTTGCAATGATTTATCCTTTACTCTAATCGGTATAACTGCATCTAACAGAAAAATAATTTACATTTTTTTGTAAGATTCAGTAAACATATTTATATATTTGGATTTTAGCATAAAACCAACACTATGACCGGCAAGATCATCAGACTGTTTATGCCTCCTGAAAAATGGAGAATACCCGTTATTTTTTTACTGGGAATATTGGTGGGATTGGGGGTATACTTATTGTATATATCCAATGCTCCATCATATCTATCCGATGATCCCAAAACTTGTGTGAATTGTCATATTATGGCGCCCCAATATGCGACCTGGAGCCACAGCTCTCATCGTGAAGTTACGCACTGCAACGATTGCCACGTTCCTCATAACAATATTTTCAACAAGTTTTATTTTAAGGCCAAAGACGGATTGAGGCATGCAACTATATTTACGCTTCGGGCCGAACCGCAGGTGATATTTATCAAGGATGCAGGAAAGGAAGTTGTGCAGAGCAATTGCATAAGATGTCATAAGGAACTGATTACAGACAACAAGTTGCTGGTAAAAACAAATGTTTTTCATCAGTTCAGGGAAAGCAGAAAATGCTGGGAGTGCCACCGGGAAACACCACACGGAAGGGTAAACAGCCTGTCGAGTGTCCCCAATGCCCGTGTCCCATTACCCGAAAGCCCTGTACCTAAATGGTTAAAACAAAAAGGATATTAGGAAATCAAAAACCAAATGATATGAAATCTATTAGAGAATCCGTAAAAAAACGACCCTGGCTGGGTTGGGTAATTTTCCTTGCCACAGTGGTTGTTGTTTTTTTTCTTGGTTTGCTTGCCTCTTCAATTATGGAAAGAAGGGCAGAGGCAAGTTTCGCTTATACACCCCAGGTTGAACATTCACAGCTCGAACCCCGAAATGAGGTCTGGGGAAAAAATTTTCCAAGAGAGTACCAGTCTTACCTGAATACAAAGGATACAAATTTCAGGACAAAATATAACGGATCTGCTATGATAGACATGCTTGAGGTGGATCCCCGTTTGGTTGTCCTCTGGGCAGGTTATGGATTCTCGAAGGATTACAATCAGGCACGCGGGCATTACTATGCTATTGAAGATATTTGGAAAACATTACGAACAGGTGCACCAATTGCGGGTAAAAAAAGCCCGATGCCCAATACCTGCTGGACCTGTAAAAGCCCGGATGTGCCCAGATTAATGGATGAGATCGGTGTTGCAGAGTTTTATCGTGGTTCCTGGGAAACGCAGGGACATGAAATTGTAAACCCGATCGGCTGTGCTGATTGTCATGATGCTGAAACAATGAACCTCAGAATTTCAAGGCCTGCGCTTATTGAAGCTCTTGAAAGAACAGGCAGGGATATTGAGGAAGTTTCCCATCAGGAAATGCGAAGCCTGGTCTGCGCACAATGCCATGTAGAATATTATTTTAATAAAAACAAAGTTGATGGAGTACCGTATCTTGTTTTTCCCTGGGATAACGGCCTCAAAGCCGAAGAAATGGAAGCATATTATGATAATATGGAATTTGCCGACTGGACACATGCATTGAGCAAAGCGCCGATGCTTAAAGCCCAGCATCCCGGTTATGAAGTTTTTATGATGGGAATCCATGCAAAACGGGGTGTTTCCTGCGCCGATTGCCACATGCCTTTTATTAGCGAAGGAGGGCAGAAATTTACTGACCACCATGTTCAAAGTCCGCTCAGAAACGTTTCAAAGACATGCCAGGTTTGCCACAGGGAAGAAACCGAAGACTTGATCAGGGATGTATATGAAAGACAAGACAAGATAATAGAAAACCGTGATAAGCTGGAAGAGCTTCTGGTAAGAGCTCATGTTGAAGCAAAGAAAGCATGGGATCTTGGCGCTACACAAAAACAAATGGATTTAATTTTAAAAGATATTCGTCATGCACAATGGCGCTGGGATTATGCGGCTGCCGGCCATGGTGCTTCATTCCATGCTCCGGTTGAAATCAGCCGGGTTATTGCCACAGGTATTACCATTGCCCAGAATGCCAGGATAAGACTTGCTCGTTTGCTTTCCGGCTTAGGATACAACAAAGCGGTTCCTTATCCTGATATTTCAACTAAAGCAAAAGCACAGGAGTTTCTGAACATGGACATGGATAAGATGAATAAAGAAAAACAGGAATTTCTAAAAAAGGTGATACCAGAATGGTTGGAAAAGGCTGAAGAAAGGGAGAAGCAATATTAGATAATAAATATTTTCTCATAAGTTGCTTTTTAGTGTTCAAAAGTAAATTAACTTTCTTATTTTTGAATGAATAACCAAACATTTTTATTATGATCATTAAAATTCTTGAAATTACTCGGATTGTCGGAGCCATTGCCGGATATTTTGTTGCCTATTTCACAACCGACGATCCTGCGCAAATGATAAAGATTTTAACGCTCTGGATGATCCTTTTTATTGCTGGATTGTCAGGCATAGAGGGGTTGTTCTTTCCGAATCAGGCTGCCAGAGAAAAAGGGTACGAAACCGGTAGCAACTACCAGCGGCAAACGGCATTTTTCTTTCTCGCCCTGGCAATAATGGCAGTAGTTGTATATTTCATGAAATGGGGTGTTTTCGCTGAACTTAGCCTTTCATTTACATTTCTTTTATTTCTATTGATGTCGACCATCAATCATGCTTATCAGGCAATAGCTAAAAAGAACTTCAAATGGAATAATGTAATACGGCCATTCCAGACTTTGTTTTTGATAGCTGTTTATATTTATCCGGTAATGAAGGTGTTAGGGGGTTGATGATTTTTTGTTTCGAGATTAAAATTCCTTGTTGTCACCGCAGCATGTCATCATAATGTACATGATTGGAAGGCGTTTGCCCGGATGTTTCTGTGGAAATATCTCCAAAAAACCTGTGGAAAAATTCCGAAAAAAACTGATCTGTTTCAGAGAAATAATCAGGTTCTGATCTTTGACTCCTGAAATTTCCAGGGCTTGCGTTATGAGAAACATAGTTAACAGGTACCTCAGAACCTTCCATCATCCTGTCGTATTTTTGTTTCGTGTTTTTATCTTTTAGAACTTTATATGCTTCATTGGCTTCAATAAACTTTCCGGCATCGGAAGTTTTACATTGTTTATCAGGATGATACTTATGGCTCATTTGCCGGTATGCCTTCCTGATCTCCTCATCCGAGGCGTTTTTATTTATTCCGAGGATTTTATAATAGTCTTTTTTCATAAAGATTTAAAAATTTAGTACAAAATTACATCAATGTTGTTGTTTTGTCAAAAAAGTATCTCAATGCTGTCAAAGTGACACCTTTTTATCGTTTTTTACTACAAAACCTCAAGGAACAATGTCATATTGACATGTTTTTAACCCGTATTTGTATTGGCATTTAATTTGTCGGGTATTGGATGAAATTAAAAAACAAAAAAATCAAAAACAAAAGAAAGGAGGATTGTACCATGTTACCGATGTTAAGAAGAAAATCATTACCCGATTTTGGAGATGAATTCTTTGGCCGTGACTTAATGGACGAATTCTTTGGACGTCAGGTTCAAACCGGAGTAAACGCACCAGCAGTAAATATTGTCGAAGACAAAGACAATTTCAAAGTTGAGCTGGCTGCACCCGGACTTGACAAAAAGGATTTTAAGATCAATGTAGACGGTAATGTGCTGACTGTTTCATCCGAAAAGAATGAAGAAAAGAAGGAAGATGACAAGAAATTCATGAGAAGGGAATTCAGCTATACTTCCTTCAGCAGGTCATTTACATTGCCTGATACGGTGCATGAAGATAAAATAAGTGCTGAACATAAAGATGGAATTCTGACGATTACAATTCCAAAGAAAGAGGAAGCCAAAGAAAAGCCGGCACGCGAAATCAAAATTTCATAATGCTGCCGTTAAAAAAAAAGAACGATCCTGGTAAATCCGGGATCGTTCTTTTTTTGGCTGATATTAAAACTACAAAGCATTGACATACCGGAATATGTTTTTTAACTTTACAGGATAATAAAAGAATTAATATTTCGTCATATTAATTGCTTAGCAAAAAGGAATAAACAATGGCAAGTGAAGAAAGATCATTCAAGGAAAACCTCGACCTGCTGATAAAACTTTTCAAGAAACTTAAAAACAAGACTTCTCTTGAAGATGTTCCGGGAATTGATAAGAATATGTATCAGAATTTTGATATGTTTTTACAGAACTATGAAATGATGCGGGATCAAATTTCTGATGAGCTCTTAACCCAGTTTGGCGAACCCATGAAAAAAATGATTGCCAATCTTGTTGAACAATTAAAAAGTGAACTGGGTGAAGATTTTGAAGAACGTGGAGAAAATATTCAAACCGGTGGAATCAAAAGGGATATTGCCCAGATAGATGAACTCCTGAAAAATCCCAGCCTCACAGAAGATGAGATCAATCTGCTTCTGGATGAACGCATGAAACTGAAGGATAACTAAAACACAAAGCATCATGGTATAAACTGCTTTTTCATATTCATCAGCATTTTTTACATTTATATGTTTTACAATATCTTTTCCCTGATTAAGTTGTATATTTGCAAAAACTACAAATCCGAAAAAATGAAAAAATTAGCTTTAATTCTCGTTGGATTGATCATTTTCAGCAATTCCTATTCTCAAAAAGTGGTATCGGAAAACACCAAGAAAAAGTTCAGCATCGGCATGGATTTTTTCAGTGATATATGGCAGAATACCCCTGATAATCTTGAACTGAATACCATTAACCGGGGTTTTAACGTCTTCGGAATGTATAATTATCAATTTGGCCGGAGTAATTTCAGCTTTGCCATTGGAGCAGCTATCTGTTCACACAATATGTATACAAATGCTTTTGTGGGTGTTGAAGATAATAAAACAGTTTTTACACCGATTGTAGATTCACTGGATTATAAGAAAAGCAAGCTGTCTGTTACTTATCTTGATCTGCCATTCGAATTCAGGTTGAAAACCATAAAGAAATTCAGGCTTGCCATTGGATTCAAAGCAGGTATCATCATTGATAAGCACACCAAATACAAAGGCAATGATCCGATGGGCAGTGATGGTGATGTAGTTATCAAATCGGATAATGTAAAATATCTTGAAAAATACAGATACGGGCCAGTTTTCAGGATTGGATACAAATGGGCAAACTTTATGGCATATTATCAATTGTCTGATTTGTTCAAACCCGATCAGGGTCCTGAAATGTTTCCTGTTTCTGTAGGTATAACTTTAATGCCCTTTTAGCTTTTATAAAAAAGCAATCCACATCAACGATATCATAACCAAAGCGCCTGACAGGAATCCCGTATAAACCTGGGAAGGTTTGTGATGACCAAGCCTGAGACGCGCATATCCTGTTATGCCTGAAATAAAAATGATGAGAATCAGCAAAATGGGCAGGTCAATTAAAAAAATAAACGAAATGCCCGTTAAAGAGCCAAACATCCCGCCAAGGGCCAGCATGTGAATACTGATCTTATAGAAAAAATTGATCAGTAACGCAATAATCACCAGCAAGGTAGCGCCCAGAGCAAAATAATTGAAAACTGCCGCCAGCTCCAGTTTTTTAAATAAGAAATAAGTCAGATAGAAGAACAGGGCAGTAATAAGGATGGGAAAAACTCTTTCATCCCTGTTTTTCATTTCAAGTGACCCAATTACTTTTCTTTTGAGTAATATAACCGTGATAAATGAGGGAAGTAAGAAAGTAAGGGAAAAAATCAAAATGAGAAGTCGCCATTTGGCCGGGTCGGGTATCAGCATGGAAAAATAAACATCCAGATTAAACATTATCAGCATGGTATAAGTTGGTATCAGAAGCGGGTGAAACAGTACGGATATTGTTTTCGCGATGTATCTTTCCATAAGTCTTATTTATTTTGAGCTTGCAAAGGTATTATAAAATACCTTCAGAATGCTGAATGTCTCCAATAGATTGGTATACCTGTTACAGAAAACAAATATCAAATTACCAATTGGTCATTGGTCATTTGTCATTGGTCATTGGTCATTGGTCATTTGTCATTTATGGAATTAAACTCTTGTTAAGGCAGTAAATCAAAACTCCTTTCTTAAACGGGCGACCGGGATGTTCAATTGTTCGCGATACTTGGCAACCGTTCGTCTGGCTATATTGTAACCCTTTTCTTTTAATAGCCTGGTGAGCTGTTCATCTGTGTGGGGTTTGTTTTTGTCTTCGTTTTCTATGGTATCGCTCAAAATACTTTTTATTTCGCGGGTGGATACTTCTTCTCCTTCATTGGTTTGCATTGATTCGCTGAAAAAGCTTTTCAAAAGAAATGTGCCAAAAGGTGTTTGAACATATTTACTGTTGGCAACCCTGGATACCGTTGAAATATCAAGGTTGACGATTTCGGCAATATCCTTGAGAATCATGGGGCGCAGGTCTCTTTCGTCACCTGAAAGAAAATACTTATGCTGATAATCCATGATGGCTTTCATGGTCATATACAAAGTATTCTGTCTTTGACGGATGGCATCAATAAACCATTTGGCCGAATCAATCTTTTGTTTTACAAACATGTACGCATCCTTTTGTCGTTTGTCTTTTTTAGATTCGGCATAAGTTTCAAGCATGTCAATATATGACTTGTTTAGCCTGAGTTCCGGGGTATTGCGAGAATTTAATGTTAGCTCCAGCTCGCCGTTGTTATTGTATATGATGAAATCGGGGATAATGTATTGATTGGTTTTGTCGGTTTCTCCCATTGAGTTGCCGGGCTTGGGATTCAGCTTTAAAATAATGTCCAGCCCATTGCGTAACTCATCCTGGGTCATTCCCGATTTCTTGATGATCTTGTCGTAATGTTTTTTTGTAAACTCGTTGAAATACCTGTCAATAATAAGTTTTGCAACCTGGGTGCTTCCGTTTTGTTCTTCTTTTCTTTTTAGTTGAAGTAGAAGACATTCCTGCAGGTTCCTGGCGGCAATGCCCGGCGGATCGAAATCCTGAACAATCGTTAAAACTTCTAGTATTTCTTCTTTACTAGCTATAATGTTTTGGGTGAATGCAAGGTCATCTGTCATGGAATCAACATCCCTGTGCAGATACCCCGAATCATCAAGATTTCCGATGATATATTCACCAATAACACGTTGTTTTTCATTCAATGATCGCAAGCCAAGTTGTTGCAAAAGAAATTCCTGAAAACTAACACCGGAAGCGTATGGAATATCTTTGTTTTCATCATCACTGCTGGTGTTTCTCGCGTTTAGCTTGTAGGATGGGATTTCATCATCGTCGCTGATATAATCATCAAAATTGAATTCATCTTCCTGCTGCTCGGTTTCTTCAAAAGATTCTTCTTCATCCGTATCTTCTTTATCAGTAGTTTCTTCGCGATCATCGGGATTTTCTTCGGCTAGTTCTTCCAGCGCTGGATTTTCTTCAATTTCCTGTTTGATTCGTTGCTCAAGTGCCATTGAAGGTATCTGCAACAGTTTCATCAGCAGTATTTGCTGTGGTGAAAGCTTTTGCAATAGTTTTTGTTGTAGTTTCTGATTTAGCATATACCTTCAATTTGCTTGCTTTTTGATACCTTATTAACTTGCTTTTTTCTTTCTCTAAAGCCCGAACTAATATACAAATATATTACGAACTAATCAACACTTCCAAATCTTATACTGAATCTTACAAAAAATGAAGTGCATTTTTTTGTTAGATACAGCTATACCGACAGGAGCATAAGTTCAATCATCGCAAACCTGTTCCGAATCAGTATAATTAAAACTCAGCATTTTGTGGAGCTCTGGGAAAAGGGATTACATCCCTGATATTGCCCATACCCGTGACAAATATCATCAATCTTTCAAAACCAAGTCCGAAACCGCTATGTGGTGCTGTCCCGAATTTTCTTGTATCAAGATACCACCAAAGTGTTTTTTCTTCTATTTTCAGTTCCTTTATTCTTGAATACAGCTTATCGTAATTTTCCTCACGCTGTGATCCCCCGATGATCTCCCCGATCTGAGGAAATAAAACGTCCATACCACGGACTGTTTTCCCATCATCGTTTTGTTTCATGTAAAATGCCTTGATCTCTTTAGGATAATCCGTAATGATGACAGGCTTTTTATAATGTTTTTCAACCAAATACCTTTCATGTTCCGATTGCAGATCAACACCCCATTTATCAATCGGAAACTGGAATTTGCCCTTTTTGTTGGGTTTTGAATTCTTAAGTACATTGATAGCTTCGGTATAAGTTATTCTTTTAAACTTGTTATCCAGAACAAAATGCAACTTTTCGATCAGTTCCATTTGACGGTCTTCCTGCTTTTTATTTTTTTCTTCTTCCTGCAGGCGCTTACTTAAGAAATCCAGATCATCACGGCAATTGTCAAGGGAATATTCCACGAGATATTTCAGCATTTCTTCCGCCAGATCCATATTGTCATGAATATCATAGAAGGCCACTTCAGGTTCTATCATCCAGAACTCTGCCAGATGGCGGGTTGTATTCGAGTTTTCGGCCCTGAAAGTAGGACCGAAAGTATAAACTTTTGAAAGAGCCATTGCTGCCAGTTCTGCTTCCAACTGCCCCGAAACCGTGAGATTTGTTTCTTTACCAAAGAAATCTTTTTTGTAGTCAACTTTGCCTTCTTCTGTGAGTGGAGGATTTTTCGGGTCAAGAATACTGACTCTGAACATTTCTCCGGCGCCTTCCGCATCAGAACCTGTGATGATAGGACTGTGAATGTTGTAATATCCTCTTTCGGTAAAAAACTTATGTATGGCAAAAATCATGGCATGCCTGATGCGGGTAATTGCTCCGAAAGTATTGGTTCTGAAGCGAAGATGTGCAATTTCGCGTAAAAACTCCAGGGAATGTTTTTTGGGTTGTAAGGGATATTTGTTCGGATCGGCCTCACCCAGTATTTCAATTTCTTCAGCAACAATCTCCACTTTTTGGCCTTTGCCATGCGATTCGGTTAATTTTCCATTTACTGAAATACAAGCTCCGGTTGTAATCTTGTCTAATTTTTTGATCTCAAAATTATTTACATCAACAACAATCTGCACATTATTAATAGTAGATCCATCATTCAAAGCAACAAAGGCAACGTTTTTGCTTTGCCGTTTGGTTCTTACCCATCCTTTAACGTTAACCAGCTTCCCGAATTCATTGCTTTCCAGGATCGTTTTGATTTCAATTCTTTTTAATTGTGCCATTGTATTTTATTTTTTTACAAAAAAACGACTTTTTCGTGTATCTTCAATATATCTGGTCATTTTTTAAACAGTATAGACGTAAAACCGGGCAGATTATTTTTAAGGATGTATAAATTACTGGCTATATTAAACTAACGTTAAACTTTTAGTAATTTTGTAAGTGATAGAAAAAGTCATGGATCATAGATTTGACATATTACCCCTGAGTGACTGGATTGATACAAATGGAAAACCACTCATAGTAAGTGGTCCCTGCAGTGCGGAAAACGAAAATCAGGTTCTGGAAACTGCAAAAATGTTGGCCTGTCTGCCGATGGTAAAGATTTTCAGGTCGGGATTATGGAAGCCACGCACACGCCCCTACTATTTTGAAGGAGTTGGTGAAAAAGGTTTGGAATGGTTAAAAAGGGTAAAGAAGGAAACAGGCTTGTTAACCACGGTTGAAGTTGCAAATCCACACCATGTTGAAGCATGTTTGAAAAATGAAGTTGATATCTTATGGATAGGGGCACGCACCGTTGTGAATCCCTTTTCGGTGCAGGAGATCACGGAGGTGCTGAAAGGGGTGGATATCCCGGTGATGATCAAAAACCCGGTCAGCCCGGATTTGAAGCTATGGATCGGGGCTATTGAAAGGGTTAATCGGGTTGGGATTAAAAGAATAATTGCCATACACAGGGGGTTTTATTCTCTTGGTAAAACCTTGTTTCGCAATCCTCCAATGTGGGAAATACCAATTGAATTAAAACGGATCATACCGAATATTCCTGTAATAACCGATCCCAGCCATATTTGCGGAAATACCAATATGCTTTTGCATATTTCACAAAAAGCAATGGACCTGGAGATAGACGGGCTGATGTTAGAATCGCATTTCAAACCGGTCAGCGCACTTACGGATGTTGAGCAGCAAATTTCCCCGGATCAGCTTCAGGAATTGCTCGATAAGTTGGTTGTAAGAAAAACCCGGGGGGGGCAGGAATTTCAAAAGCAACTGAATGAGCTTCGCGAAGAGATTGATAAAATAGATGCCGAGATCATTGAAAAGATTGCCCAACGACTTGACCTGGTAGCAAAAGTTGGTGAAACCAAAAAGAAAAACAATATTACTATCCTTCAAATTCAGCGCTGGAGCGAGGTTTTCAAGGAAAGACTGCGGCAGGGTGAAGCGCATGGATTGAACAAGGATTTTTTATCCAGGTTTTTAGAGATTCTTCATGAAGAAGCCATCAGGATACAGCATAAACGGATGAATGAATAAAATTTTATACAGTTTTAAAGTTGAACATTAAAATTGTATAAGATTTTAGGCGCTTAGGCTACAAACCTAACCAACATGTTGTTCGTTTTGCATGTTGTCGGATTTCACTTCACGCGTAGCGGTTTTAATTTTCAAATTTGATCATCTTCAAATTTTCTCCCAAGGAGTCCTTCGGACAAATTAATATAGTATCTTTGTATCATGTTGATCAAAAGAGATATACAGGACGAGCTTAAAAGGCTTATGAAAGAGTATCCTGTTGTTACCCTAACAGGGCCAAGGCAATCAGGAAAAACAACACTTGCAAAAACAACATATCCAAATTACAACTATTGTAATCTTGAAAATCCGGAAATAAGAGACCTTGCTGAGAATGATGCAAATGCTTTTTTTAAAACTTATAAATCCCCATTAATAATTGATGAAATACAAAGAGTACCACAGCTTATTTCTTACATTCAAACAATAGTAGATCGTGAGAACCGGAATGGCATGTTTCTACTAACCGGAAGTCATCAATTAGAACTGGACCAGGCAGTTTCCCAATCACTTGCCGGCAGGACAGCCTTGTTGTGTCTGTTACCATTTTCTTTATCTGAACTCAGACAGCTTAAGTTGAATTATAATAGAGATAGGCAAATCTTTTATGGGTTTCTTCCAAGAATATATGATAAAAACCAAGATCCATTCAAAGCAAACAGAAATTTCTTGCATACTTATGTAGAACGCGACCTCAGGCAATTAATCAAAGTAAAGGATTTGAGTGTTTTTGGAAACTTTCTACGTATACTGGCAGGCAGGATTGGACAAATTGTGAATATGAATTCTATTTCAAATGATTTAGGTGTTTCTTCGCCAACAATTTCGCAATGGTTATCTATTCTTGAATCCTCTTTTATTGTATTCAAGTTAACTCCATATTTTGAAAACTTTGGCAAACGTATTATTAGATCTCCGAAAATCTATTTTACTGATGTTGGCTTGGTTTCATACCTGTTAGGCATTGAAAATCCCGAACAGGTTAGTCGTGATCCGCTACTTGGTGGTTTGTTTGAAAATATGGTAGTTATGGAAGCCATTAAAACACGACTAAATAAAGGCCTTGATCCTAATCTTTATTTTTTCAGGGACAATAATGGTAATGAAGTT
>CAZTAW010000041.1:0-17119 GCA_964611705.1 uncultured Bacteroidales bacterium | reverse complement strand
ATTCAAGAGGTAAAGATACTTCAGGAGCGCAAAACCTGGGAGAATCCTTTAACTATGGCTTTGGTCAGTTTTACCAGATGATCGCGATAAAAAATCGTGAGTTTGTTCCCAGTATCATTGGAGAGAACGCAAATATTAAGTATCCCGTAAGAACATCAACATGTGAAAGTAAAAGCTTTATTGCCGAAACCCCTGAAATATTCGGTAATATCAACATTGGCTATTATCTCGATGCTGAGGAAAAAATTCTTGATCACACACGCTATGCTACCAACATCAAATGGGGTATGGAAACTAACCCGGGGGGTATCCCTGAGCAAAACAGGGTTAGTATTTTCTTTGAACAAATACTCTGGATGATCAAGAATAAGATTTTGTTAAATAATGGAACATTAGATCCGAATATTTCCTGGTTTGTACCTATCAGTATGAAAATGCCGATACGTAATATTTTTGGTAACCTTTGGAAAGAGGCTAAAAACAAAGTGTTTGGAGAAGATACCACATTAAAAATGATACAGGAGTCCGAATCCACAGTGCCATACTTTTATCTTAAAAACAAACATGGATTCTATCGTGCCAATGATGCTTTGAATATTGATATCGGTGGTGGAACCGTTGATATTATTTTCCTGGCAAATACCATAGGAAAATCATTCAGTACATCATGTAAGTACGGCGCTAACGATATTTGGGGAGATGGAATAACCCATACACATGGTGTTAGCCAAAAAGATAATGGGTTCTTTTTAATGATGAAACAGAAAATTGATAAGGAAGAGTTGAAGCTTGATGGCAAAATCAAGAATTACTATCAGACTTTTTATAAGAACTCTACATTCAACTCTGCGGATATGGTGAGTTTTCTGTTTAAGTACGATAAGTTCTTTAACTTTTCAAACTCTATTCAGGCACATTCCAATCTCCCGACGTTATTATTCCTGCATTATAGTAGCTTGATCTATCATATTTCGCAGATCATTAAAGAAAAGGATATCAATATTCCCATGTACCTTACTTTTACCGGTAAGGGTAGCGAATACATCAAAATTATTTTCCCGGATGCCCAGGTAATTGAGGAAAACAGGAAATCGGAGATTGATAAATTCACCGGAATATTGCTCGAAAAATTCACTGGAAAAAAACTTGAAGGAATTTTTAAGGTTTACCTTGAGGATAGTCCCAAAGAAGTAACTGCCAATGGCGGAATAAGCATGATGACAGACGAGGAAATTGATATTGATCCACAGGACATTATTCAAAAAGGTTTTACAAAAGATCATGCACCGGAAGGATATGACAATGACTCTCAAAAGTTGAAAAATAAAGACCTGGAAAACATTCAAGAAGCTGTTATGCAAAGCATTTATGAATTTATTGATGTTTTGAGTAAGGATGAGGAGCTGAATGAATTTTTCAACCGATATGATGTCAGCTTCCAGTTTGGAGATGAAAACCTCAAACAAAAGGTTGAACGTTTTGCACCCCATAGTTTTAACCAGATCAAAACAGATTTGAATAAACATGGCATGCCCGACGACCTGATTGAAGAGTCTCCGTTCTTCTGGGGATTAAAGGATGTATTTTACCGGCTTTCTAAAGAGCTTTATAAATCGGATAATTAATTATTTTTGATGCGAACGAAATGGTTTTTACATATCATCTTTGCTGTTTGCCTGCTCATACCGGAGCAGGCATTGCAGCAGGATGTTGTTGATCAGAAAAAACAAATCATTGAAGAGGCTAAACAGAAAGTCGTTTGTAAAGTCACAAAGTATTTGTGGAGGCATTATGAGGATCCTGATCAACCCTTTCCATTAACTGATGAAGAGTGTATGGATAAGAAACAAATTGGATTCATTACTAATAAGTTTCGTATGGGTAATAGGATATTTATAGAAGCCATTAATAATCAAGAAACATATAACAATCCGATTGGTGAAAAATACAATTTTACAATTACTGATTATAATAATGTTAAAAGTGGGGAAGGGTCACTTAAAAACTACATTCATAGTATAATTAATACTTTGATTACCAATAGACCAGAAAGAGTAAGACAAGCAGCTTTCTTAGATTTGAAATCAGAATTGTTACAAGTACTTGATATTGCAACAACACTGTTTAACAAAGAAGAAGGGAAAAGAATTGTTTGGTTGAACCCACCTGCGGTTATTAAAGAAGGTGAAACAAAAACATTAAGATACCGTTTGGAACCACCGCTATCTGATTACGAATATGTTAAGATAATGGTTTGGCCACATGGAGTTATAAGTTATAGTAATACCTGGCCTGATATAGCTGAAAATGGCGAATTGACAATTCACGGTCAAAAAACAGGAGAACAAACCAAAATAAAAATTATTGCAGTAACTTTGCGTGGCAACATATATATTGATACCTTCACAATTAAAGTTGTTGCAAAGGAAAAACCAATTGAAACTATTGCTATTAAAAATAAGAATGATTACAGGTATAGTTACAAAACAGGAGATAAAATACCTATACCAGATATAATCATTGAACCAGTGGATTATACAGGCGATTATATGATTCAGTACCCCGATTTCATTGATACTAATGATATGCTTTGCAAAAGACATGGAATCGGAAAAATTATTGTATATTCAGCAAATGACAAAAACATTTTTGATGAAGTAGTAATTAGTGTTACACATTCTAAAGAAACTGATAAAAATAAATAATGAAAAAAATGAAGAAAACGATTCGAATATTTTCGTTACTGACTGTTTGCTTGCTTGGTTTAAATCTGACAAGTTGTGCAAATAATGATAATAATAAAGAAGCAAAAAAACAAATCATTGAAAAAGCAAGAGAAGAAATAGTATGCAAGGTTTGCAAATATCTTTGGAAGCATTATGAAGAGGGTGATGCTCCTTTCCCTTTAACGACTGACAATTGCATTAAAAAAGAGGAAATTGAAAAACTATTATTAGGAAAACTAAAAAAAGGTAATAGGGATTTTGTAAAAGCCATTAATAACCAAAGTAAATATACTGCTTCAGGGGATAAAAACTATAATTTTAAAATTACAGATAATGAGAAAGCAATAGGAAGTGAGGGTACACTCCAAAACTACGTAAATAATATTATAGACGCTCTTGTAACAAATAGACCTGAAAGGAATGAAGGGCAACATAAAACTATTTTTGATGCATTAAAAAATGATCTTAACTCTATTGTTGAGAAAGCTAATAATGAAATTAATGCGTTAAATGAAAAACAAAAAAACGCGGAAACTGATGGCGCCTCAACAGATGGAGAAGAAGCAGGCGGTTCAGAAAATGTTGATGATATTAAACAAAGGATTACCTTGAGCATTAATGGCGAAGAAAAAAAATCAGGTGATGAAATTAAATTAACTGTTGGCGATGAGACAACTATTGAGATTAATTATTCAGTGGATAATAAAGATTATAAAGGATTTGAATATGAATTTGATACGGAAAACCAGAATAATGTAACTCATAAGAAAAATAGCAATAAGATATTATTAACAGCCAGTAACCAAGGTGAAGTTAAATTGATTGTCAAACCAAAATATGGCGAAACAACCAATTTAAAAATAAATGTAAAACCAAAACCACCTGCAAAAGTTAGACGAATTGAATGGGTTTCCTCATCTTCAACGATTAAGGAGGGTGAGGAGAATACTCTAAAGTTTAATATTTATCCTAGTGATGCAAAATATCATAGCTTAAGTCTTATTCCTGATAAACCAGGGATAATTGGGCAGGTTACTGAACCGATTGCTGACATAAATGATGGGGAATCTAAAATAGGAGAAACCAAAATCAAAGCAATCAAATGTGGACAAACAAATTTAACACTGAAGGTTATCTATAGCAATGATGATAACAATACCTTTAATAATATTCACAAAGTCACTGTTGTTCAGAAAGAAATACCAATTGAAAGCATAACGATTAAAAATAAGGATGATTATAAGGATACTTTGATAGTTGGTGATATCATTGAATTGGAAATTGAAATTTTACCACCTAATCAAACAACTGGTATTAATTCTGAAAACTCCGATTTCATTGAAAGAATTAATGAAAAAACATTCCGTGTAAAAGATACAGGAACAGGATCTATTAAATTGTTTTCAGAGAAGAATAACGAAATCGCTGATGAATTATCAATCGTTGCTAAGAATAAAACAGAGATCAAACCGCCTAAAGATGAAAATGGAAAAGATAAGGGGGGTAAAGAGACAGACAAACAAAAAAGAGAAGCAGATAGAATTAAAGAAAAATATATTGGTGCTCAAGAAACATACAATAAGTTTAATAACAATTCTCTGCTTCAATTCAATCCGAAAGAAATAAAAAATATAAAAACTGAGATTGAGAATGCAATAGATGATTTTGTTTTTGTTGAAAGATATTTTGGGAAAAATGAAAAAATAACAATACCCGAAATAGGAAAAATAAATAAGAACGAGATTATTAATATGCGGGTGCGGCTCGAAGATGTCAAAAGCAATTTGGGTGGTGGTGGCAGTATCATCCCCACAATAATTATGATTGTCATAATTGTTGGTTTAATAGCTGCAATTATCTTCTTACTGCGCAAATCGAAGAAGATGCACGATGAACTCAATGAACAACTGAATACGGGAGAAGACTCCATAAAACAGATCAAACAGGAAATTAACCAATTAAGAAATGAAAAGGCGAGGCTTCAGTCCGATTATGATAATCTGTATAAAGATAATCAGTTTCATAAAAGTAAAGTCAATCAACTTACACTTGAAAACAATGATTTAAAGAAAAGAATAAAGGATTCAGGAGGTGGTATAAGTGAAAGTGGTTCACCACAACCTCCACCTCAGCCACAAACATTAAAGAAATATGCCTTTTTCCCGGATTCACCCGATGGATTCAGTATATCTGATTTAAAAAACAGCGAAAGCCGTGCAACAATTTATGAACTGACAATTGACTCTGAAAGTTCGGCCCGCTTCAGGATCAATTCCAATCCTGACGCACAGCGCAGGGCGATGAACGATACCAGTACATTGCTAGAAAAAGCCTGCGATTACCTGAACGGCCCCAATGATGGAAACAGCATTGAAACAGTTAATGAAGGAAGATTACAAAAATCCGGAACGGTATGGAAAATCATTGAAAAAGCAAAAATTAAATTTGTGTGATAGTAACATCAGTATATGTCGTTGTTTTACAGTATACAAGCATTTGAAGAGTTGATTTACCGGATTGAACAGATCAGGGATTTTAATATTTATTTGTTATATAAAAGACATAATAATAAAGACCTAAAGTATGAACTTGAAAAGATCAGACAACACCTGCATAATAATAATACCTTAACGCATTGGCAGTGGAAGATAATTAAAAGTGTAAACACCTATATCACACAAGATTATAATGATATTGAGGATTCTAAGAAACCTAAAGCTCGAATTCACCGGGTAGAAACGAAAATTGAACAGCAGGATATTATTGAAAAAATAAATCATGAACATGTAAAGAAACCCGGTACTACAAATAAACTTTACACTTCGGCTACAACAACAAAGGATTCCTTAAAACAGAAAGAAAAAAAACCCTTTAGAGAGGATGTAATATCTGAGAAGCAAGCAACGGTAAGGGAAACAGAAATTGAAAGTTCCGGTAAAAAAGAGAAAAAACCGGAAACTAAGGAAACATTTATCAGATTTGAACCCGGGAAGGAAACTCCTGCTTCAGATACATCAAGGGAAAACATATCAACTAAAAGTGGTAGGATTAAGTATACCTATTACGCTGATACTCCGGGAGGTTTTTCACAGGAAGCTTTATCCGACAACCCAACAGGAAATATGATATACAAACTCAATTTGATAACATCAAACAAGGGGAGGTATTCGATTTCCAGCAACCCTAATGCACAAAGAAAAGCATTGAATAACTCCAGCTTCCTGTTGGAAAAGGCATGCGATTATTTGAATGGTGTAGATGAAGGCAGCAGAATTGAAACTCCGGTTGAAGGTGAAATCATGAAATCAGGCAGTGAATGGAAAATCACAAAAAAAGCTAAAATAAAGTTTGTATAATGTATTGTTCAGTAAAAAAAAGCCATGTACTAATCATTACAACCTTAATGATTTTCTTATTTGTTTGTTGCGGCAGGGCTCCGTTCGACAGAAAATTCCACACGGTAACCAGCATCGTTGATGGAAATACCATTAAGGTAGATCGCAGGGTTACAATAAATTTAATTGGTGTTGATAATACACATTCGGCCGAAGATTTTCTGGAAAAATATGTATTGAACAAAAAAGTCAGGGTAAAATTCGACAGAAAAAAAAGAGAAGTCGTAAAAGGCCGTTACGACGAAGTTTGGGCCTACGTGGTTACACATGATCGCATTTCTGTTAACGGCGAGTTGTTAAAACGTCAATTGTGTAATCTTAGCACTACATACTTAAATGACAGTCTCCGGGCATTTGAAATGTATGCCAAAGGAATGGCCTATAATCCTGATAAAGCAAATCAGAACAGGTTACCTAAAAATGACCGCAATGAATCCTCATCCTACAATACGGAATCCGTGGATTTGCCTGAACTGGTAGACCGGCTTGATGATGCGGTTTTTATGGTCTTTACATACGATGAAAACGAAAACATGATCGGAACCGGAACCGGTTTTTTTATTGATGGTGATGGCACAGGAGTGAGTAACTATCATGTTTTCGAAGATGGTTCCGAATGGTATATTAAAACTCTTGAGGGTGATGTTTATAGAGTTGATGAAATTGTTACAGGAAGCAGTTACAGGGATTATATCATTTTTACAGTTGAAAATAATAGCGGATATAGCTTTCCATACTTGCAATTTGCAAATGGATTGCCTTCAAAAGGAGAAGATATTTTTGTGATAGGGAATCCGCAGGGATTGGAAAGCACTTTAACCAGAGGTGTAGTTTCTGCAATAAGAAGTATTAACTCGGATGATGATTTTATACAGATTGATGCTGCGATCTCTCCCGGAAGCAGCGGCAGTCCTGTAATGAATATGGGTGGAAAAGTTGTAGGCATTGCAACCCAGAAACGAACCGAATGTGAGAACTGTAACTATGCCCTGAATATTGAATTTGTTGAAGACGCATTACGTAATCAGTAATTGAAAATTATATGAGTACAGAATTACGCAATCTAAAAGATAAGATAAAAAGGTTAATGATCAAGGATTTATCATTTGACGCTGCTCATGATCAGACAGATTTCAGGATAGCATTAACGGATCATGATTATCGTTTATTGAAAAAAGAAACTGAAAAGATACAGATTAGCAAATATGAACTGGATAAACTTATTGATCAGGTCAGGTCTGAAATAAAGTTCGAACCCAAAGTAAATGAGGTTAAAAAGGTTATTCCAAATGAGTTGAAGATGGGTCAGCATATACGTTTAATTACCAGGGATGAGAAAGGTGAGGCTTTAGAAGAGATGATTTATATTGGCGAATTTAATTTCGTACTTACTAAACATGAAAGAGGTTCGCTGGAATTACTCGATGAATTGAAAAGCGAAACCTCTCCCTGGAACTTAGGAGGATTTATTGATTTTCAGGTGTATAGAAATGGTGAGCGAATTGTGAAAAATGAAAATTTGTCAATTTACCGTACCAAAAGGCTTACAAGTATTCAATTGCTTGATCCTCAATTTGATTTCGAAGCTTTTTACAAGGATAAATTAGAAGAAGATAGGGAGAAAGACAACCAAAAAGATAGGGCTGAAGAAAACAAATAAAAAAAGAAGTAAGATTTTCTTTTTTTGAAAATATAGTTTCGTAAGATAATTAAGATGCGATAGAACCATAACAGATGAATGAAAGCATATGTTAGATAAGTTAATAAAGCAGATAAATAAAATCAAAGCCGATCATATCAATAACAAAATATACCTGATATGGGTTAAGTTTTGTCAGGAAAGAAATTTTCCTGTTTATAGTTTGAATGAAATTGTCAAAGCCAAATTATCAGAAAAAAATCACTTAAATTCAAATCTCACAACAGGATGGATCCCCGGCCCCATAAATGAAACTGCTTCTAAAAAAAATGATGTTGATAAGAAAGATAAACAACAGGCCCACGAATCAGATAAGAGATATAAGTCGTGGAAAACTACTGCTTTAATTGGTATGTTTTTAATCGTTGGTTTAATTGTTTTAACAATAGTTTATGCAAATGAAGCTTCTGAGAATAACCTGAAGTATTTGAGGATGTATAATAATTATAATGTGATAGATGACGAGTATGATCAGCTTAAAAGGAACTATGATCATTTGCTAAGAGAAAAAAACAGCTTAAGCGACTCACTAAGTTTTATTAAAACAAGCATGGGCACAAAACAGGACGCACTAAAAAAACTAAATTACTATACTTATCCGGCAGTAGGAAAAACTGACTGGGAATGCAATGGATCATATAATGATGGATTTAAACTATATTTCGATACTTACTTACCGATAACCATCAAAGAAGTAACAGTCTACGCAAATAACAATTGTACGGCAGATGTTGTTCTTTATGACAATGCCTTAAAGAAAAAGTATACAAAAGAAATTAATTTTAAAAAAGGAAAACAGACACTACAGCTTAATTTTGATGTTGAAACCGGCAAACAGCATTATCTCACATGCGACGGATG
This sequence comes from uncultured Bacteroidales bacterium, assembly GCA_964611705.1. GTDB lineage: Bacteria > Bacteroidota > Bacteroidia > Bacteroidales > JAIOZK01 > JAIOZK01. The sequence goes on along the minus strand of CAZTAW010000041.1, from coordinate 8,438 downwards.
TGAGCTTTATAGAAATACCACATGTGCAGATTATCCGTACACACTTCATGGGATCATATCTATAACAGGATCGAGCTATAAAGATGAGGGTTATTACTACTATTTTTATAATTGGATCGTTTCGTTGAATTTGTAATTATGAAACAGAAAGATCAGTTAGGTAAGTTATTCAAAAGAATAAGAAGTGTAAAAAAAAGCAAACAGCTAAATTATTTAGATTTAGTAGAACTTGCCCAAAAATCAAAATTTCCGGTATATAGCTTATGGATAGTATTAAAGGCATTTCCTAATAATCAAGAAAAAAGGGATAAAAAATACAGCCCGGAGGGTTGGATTGATATTTCACTTGAAAACAAAATAATTGAACTTCAGGAGGAAAACGAAAGACTAAGGAAAAGCAGGATTCCGATACCACTTGCCAATATGGACAAGCGCTGGAAGATTGCCCTGGGCATTACAGTAATTATTGCCCTTGCCGTGACAATTCCCCTCATTTTCAGCACACAAAACCTGGCTGAACAAACCGAGAAACTTGCAGATGAGAAAGAAAAAACAGTTGAAGAAAAAGAAGTACTTGAAGAGCAGGTTGAAGAATATGATAATATCACAAAGAAACAGGAAGAAGAGCTCACACATCTTACGGACTCTGTTGAAAATGTCAAAGACAGAATCAGGTATTTATCCGGTTTGCTATATCAGAAAAATGATTTGATAAAAAACAAGAACAAAGATATAGAAAACCTCAATGATGAGATTAAAAATCTTAAAAGCCAGATAAGACGATTGAATGAAACAATTGATGATATCGAGCAAACAAAAAAATTCCAGCTTAGAAAGATAGATATCCTTGAAAAGAAAATACGAGAAATAAATGATGTCAATTTCAACCTGGGGGTTAGTTATTACAAAACCAAGGATTGTAAGGGGAAATATATACAAGGCGAGCGGCTATACTTTGATACATACCATGATGTAAGAATCAGAAGTATTAAAGTTGATGCAAGAAGAAGCAGGTACGCAGAGTTCATTATTTTTGACAATGTTACGAAAAAATATGATAGAAAAAAGATACGATTACGTAAAGGAAAACAGACTGTAAATCTTAATATGGTTGTGTCAGAAGGAAGCGGTCATTTTATTTCATCGAATGGGGTTAAGTTATATGCCTTAAAAGAATGTTTTGATTTTCCTTACAGCGTACCCAACCTGATAACACTAAAAAGAGGTGAAAGTAGCTATTACCCGTCATATTTTGATTGGGTTGTATCTGTGAGCATTTAATCAGAAATAAAAAGCAAAATGTTTAACTATGCTTAAAAAATACTTCATCAATTCATTCAAAATAAAATCTATAAAAAGATTATGGTCACCATTTGTTTTTATCTTTTTGTTGATAATTATATCCTGTAATTTAGGAGGTGGAAAGAAAGATGCGAAATTGATGAACGGGGATATTATTTTTCAAACCTCAACTTCCAGGCAAAGCAAAGCGATTCAGTTGGCTACAGATTCCAAATATACCCACATGGGTATTATATATTTCAGAGATAACAAACCCTATGTTTTTGAAGCGGTTCAACCAGTGAAATTAACACCTCTGGGAGAATGGATAAATCGTGGATTAGATAGACATTATGTCGTAAAAAGATTAAAAAACGCTGAAAAAATATTAAGCGATAAGATCCTCAAAAAGATGAAAGAGATAGGAGAAAGGTTTGAAGGCAAAGATTATGATATATATTTCGAATGGTCGGATGACAGGATCTATTGTTCAGAACTTGTTTGGAAAATATACAAAGAAGCTACTGGTATTGAGATAGGGAAATTACAAAAATTAGAAGATTTTAATTTGTCATCTGAGGCTGTTAAACAAAAGCTTCAGGAGCGATTTGGTGAGAATATTCCTATGGATGAGGTTGTGATTTCACCGGATAAGATGTTTCATGATAAAAAGATAATATTAGTTAAAAAGACATATTAATGAATTAAAATGTAGTAACATGGGAACCTATACTTATAAAGAATATGAATATAATTGCCTACACTGTCACCATTCCTTTGGAAAGTATTCTGAGAGACGAAAGTATGGGCCAAGAGATTTAGTTTGTCTGGATTGTAGATGCAGAATAATTACAAACTGGATTTTATGGTCGGAAGAAACAGCAAGAAATAAGGTAATTCAGATATTAAAGTTCTTTCCGGTTAAATTATTTATATCGGTAATTATTGGATTTGGTATTACTGGATTATTGGAAGGTAGAGAAGCTGAAGGCCCAATAATTTTTATATTACCAGGTGTGTTTTTTGTTTTAATGTATCTTTACAAGTTTTCTGAGTGGATGAAAAAGGAAGTATAATATAGGTTTGGTTAGAAATTGAACATTGCTGAGAAATAATGATTTGAAAAATGAAAAAATTTAGTACATGTAAATTGCAAACTAAAAAATTAAAAATCGCGAATTAATTAATATCAGTGACAACAGCTATAAAATATAAATCGAGTAAAATAAAAAATAATTATGAAAGTTAAAAATGTCTTTATTGGGTACTCGGGGGTGTTTATTGGGATTTTATATCTGATAAATTTCGTAAGAATTTTGAGAAGGAATGAAATATTGATAGGAGTATCAATGTCTTTAATGGTATTGTTAATAAGTGTTTTGTTAATACTTGCCCAGAAAATTCTTTTGCGTCAACCTTCAAGTAAAAACAAATTCATATGCAAAAATACTTTATATGTTTATGTTTTTTTTCTAACAGGGGTGTTTTTTAGTTCAAATATTATTTTTATTGCGAAGGATATCTTTCTTGCTTTAGGGATATTGTTATTAGCAATTGGAAGCCTGATTTATTTTTATGGCTTGATAAGGTCTTTTTTTATTTTTGATAATGTTGCATGAAACCAGGTATATAACTTAATAGCAATATATTGATTTGTGCTTAAGAAGTATTGTATATAAAGATACAGCGCATTATTATGGTTTTATTTGCTAATTAAATAAAGGATTTTCAATGAAATCATCACATCTGTTTTTAAAAATTATGCTCGTAATGATTTTACTTGCAAGTGCAACTACATTGTTTATTGTTCCGGTAAACATATATAAACGATCAACAAGAATATCGGAAGATATGGAAAAAACAATGAATCCTTATAAGCCAGATCCCGGAAAAACAGCAGCGAAAAGTTATGAAAAGCCTGAAGGTGTCCCGGAAGTAAAAGCAGGCTTATACCTTGAGCGGATTGAAGATTTTGATATGGTTAATTCACAGTGGACCTATGAGATATTTCTTTGGTTTGTGTGGAAAAGTGACCAAATAGATTTCTTAAATCTTTTTGACACCGAAAGAAATCAAATGTTACCTGTTTCAATCATTAATGGTGAAATTTTGTCGTGGGATGTTGTTGAAAAGGTTGATAATTATAATGGTATGAGTTATATTCAGTATCGGATTATTGCAAAAAACACACAATTTTTTGATGTTACACTTTTCCCGGTTGATAAACATGACTTAATAATTGCCATTGAACACAATACACTGAATAGAAATGATTTGATATTTGTACCTGATAGCATTGATTCTAAGGTTAGTTCAAGAGTTAACATTAACGGTTATAACACAAATAAAATCAAAATAATAGAAAAAACACATGCCTATAAATCTCCAAGAGGTAATCCTAAGCTGAATAGTGGATATAAAGTTGATTTTTCACAACTTCGGTTTGCTTTGTCTATTGATAGGGATGGATTAGGGTATTTCCTTAAATTATTTTTGGTTTTGTTTGTTGCCGTTGCCGTAGCTTTCCTGGCAGAATTCGCATCCCGCCCTGATGAATTTCTCGTTGGTAGTTTGTTTGCAGCAGTAGGTAGTTCATTTATTTTTACAGCGCAATTGCCTGATACATCAATAATCACTTTAGCAGAAATTATTAATATTTGTGGTATTGTAATAATTTTAATTATTATGATCAAGGATACCATGGTAAGAAGAATTGTAAGAGCTGATGGGATTGTTGATGATCAGGAAAAAAAATATGTACGTCTAATCCGGGCAACACTTATCGGATTCTTTTTAACGTTCAATGCAATAATTATAATTACAGCCATAATTGCATCTTACTAACTCGGATTTTAATATGATCTCAGTAAATAGGTCTGTTTTATTCATTGTTAGTTGAGGTGCTTATTTCGGTTTGTCATTCCAAATGATCTTTATTAATTAAAGGATAGAAAATTACCATGATAAAAAAGCTTAATCAAACATTTGTCTCCCTCATACAAAAAATAAAGGATTTTATACAATAACTTGAATTATTTTGAAAGAATTATGAGATTTTACTAAATTGCAAAATACAAAAATCAAAACCAAACAATTATGAAAAAGTTAAGCATTTTATTAATACTGTTATTGTCCGGTATCGTGGGTTTATCACAATCCTATTTAGGCTATGTTTTAGGAACAACCAGTTTAAAAGAAGAAGCCAAATACAACAGCAAAACACTTGAAACCCTGCACAGAGAAGATGCATTGTATGTGGAGAGTAAAGATAAAGAAAATGGATACTACAAAGTCTTAAACATCTCTACTAATGAAGAAGGTTATGTCTTGGCAAAATATGTGCAAATTGATAAAGAATTGCCCAAGAGCAAAGGTGGAATGTTTACGCCTACATCAAAAACCGGTAGCTACAATTCAAAAATCACAATCAAAAATAGCACCAGTAAAACATTAACTTTAAAGCTGGATGACCGAAACTATTCATTTAGTCCCAGGGAAAGAAAATCAATCAGCATTGTTCCGGGAACATATAGCTATCGCGCCTCAGCCGCTGGTGTTTTGCCAAATTCAGGTACAGAAACGTTTCAAAAAAACCAGGAATATGAATGGGAGTTTTATATTAGCTCATATTAAAAACCAATGCCCTTTACAACTCATAAGGAAATCAATGATGATGTTAGTTTTTAGATTTTTACTGATTAATTCCCTTTTGGTTCTTTATTTTGTTGGCCATAGTCAGAATACCAGGGAATTGAATATTAAACCTCCATTCGAAAACATTATTCTATCTGATAAAGGATTTACTGATTTTAATTGTGAGTTTATAGAATGTGATCCCTCATCTTTTGATGAATACTATGTTAGCACCATAGATACAATTAAGATTTTTGCAGGAGTTAATGGACCGCATGGGAGCGGACGGTATTGGAACGTTGTTTTTGGAATTGCCGGACAGAATGATACTCTTCCGCTGAAAGGTATATGTTTTGAAACAAGTACTGCAGGCTGGAGATATTTGCAATCCTTTAATACTATTCCAATACCTTGGTTATCTGACAGAAACGATGATGGACGGCCCGAATTTATTTTTTGGGGCAGTTTTATGCTTCCAAATTATCAATGCAGTTTAGATTATGGTTTGATAGCCTTTGTTTATCAAATTGACAAGAATGGTTCCTTGCTGATAGATTGGGAGCTAACATCTGAAATTGTTGGGGAAATTGCTGATGAATATAATAAACCGCTTGCTCATGCAGACCAATGGTTGATGGATCGCAGAAAAAAGATAGCTGAATTATTACAAGATTTTATCAAAGACAAATGTGTAAATGATATGAAATCAGATAAATAAAATTATCAAAATAAGCTGACAAACTAAAAAAATGATCAACAATGAAAACAAAGTTTCAATTATTCTTAACATTTTTTCTTTTAACTTATATCTGCAACAGTCAACACACTTATTTGTATTCCATTGACCCTGATCAGATCTACGTACCCAAAACCTGGATAAATAAAAAAGCTCACAAAGAAAGAATCAGTGCAGATTTCCAGCTAAAGGTAGAAATAAGCTATGGTGATGAACGAAACTGGGTTAGTTTTACATTAGAAAGCAAAACAGCAAATAATTATATCGAAGGTTTCAGGGGAGGTGCTTATGCTGTTTATCCCAAAAAGCTTTGCAGAAATCCAATGGATACCAATTCTTCTTTAATACCATATATGCGTGTTAATTTTGTGGATAAATCCGGAAATTGGATACATAGTTCTCAAATAAAAGGTTTTGAAGATATTTTATTGGAGATATTTAAAAACTTACCATTTACAAAGAATATTGCCAGTGCAAGTGAAAAGGTCTTCCGTGCATTTAATGTTGGTTCATTGGAAGATATTCCAAAAACAGGAGTGTTTGGATTATACAGCAATGATTATCTGGCAAGTGCCATTACATGGGAATCTCAGTATACTAAAGGACGAATTGTGGAAGCCCATCAACTTAATGTTGGAATTCCATGCAGAATATTTCAGGAAGAAATGATCGAATTGATAAAGCAATATGGCATGGGTGTTTTATTTGTTGTAGATCTTTCCAACTCACACTCCAGGGTGGGGATTTTGTTTGATAATATAAAGTTGGAACGATAGGTTGGGAATTTTATTTTGTTCGAAGTGATAATATATTTTTCATGTGATGATAAAATTTATAGATTGATTTGAGCTGGAATATTTCATATGACTTAAAAATTCTTTATCTTTATTATTTCAGTTGTAAAATAGAATGATGAGATTTTCTTTCTCGCAACAATTATGTATCAAAGGAAAATGACTACGCATGCATGGCACTAAAGAATACATAGACATCAAAAAACTCTTTGAATATGCCGAAGACAATGTACCAAAACTGGCTGAACATATTGGAGGCGTGCAAGAACCTTTTTCAAGGGGTATCAACGAAAAAGGCAGTTTTGATATTGGAAGGATGGAACAGGAAGACAAAGAGAAGATTGTTATTTCTGAGCCGAAACCTGTGTTTGTTAAATCTCTTGTAGCACCTATTGGAATAAAAACACAGGATTTGGGAATTGACAAGCTAATTGATGGAAAACTTATGGACCTTTCTGCCAAAGGATACAATGCTCCATTCATTTTCAGTAAAGGAGATTATCCGGAGGCCTATCGGATAAGGGGGGAATACAAAACAGAAAACAATAAAATCCTTATTGAAATGATACTGGAAGTTAAAGAAAATGGTGATTTTCATTATTTTGGAGATTCATTTGTTGTTGAAGGTGATAAAATATATTTAGAAAATTTAGTGGAAGAGATTATTGATAAAGTGAATAAAATGCTTAAAATAGGTTGTATGCATAGAAGTTTATAAATAGAATTTTGAACAAAATGAAAAGAATCAGTCTGATAATCTCAATAGTGCTTTTTACAATATGCAATATTAATGCCCAGGAAGCAAAATTGGTATTGCCGATTGGGCATACAGATTGGGTGAGTTCGGCACAGTTCAGCCCAGATGGAAAGTGGATTGTAACGGCATCTAATGATGGGACTGCAAAGATCTGGGATGCCCAAACCGGCAAATTCTTGCAAGATCTTAAGGGGCATGCTGGTTCTGTAAGATCCGCCCAATTCAGTCCTGATGGTAAGAGGATTGTTACAGCTTCTTGGGATAGTACAGCAAAAATCTGGGATGCCCAAAACGGGAAGCTCTTGCAAGATCTTAAGGGGCATACTGGTTCTGTAAAATCCGCTCAATTCAGTTCTGATGGGAAGTGGGTTGTTTCAGCTTCAAATGATTGCAGTGCTATATTATGGGAAGCATCCACCGGAAATATACTTCACGATCTTAAGGGACATAGTTCCCATGTGAGCTCTGCCCAATTTAGTTCTGATGGCAAATTGATCGTAACTGCTTCTGAAGATCAAACAGCGAAAATATGGGAATCTTCAACTGGCAAACTATTATATGACCTACATGGGCATGAAAGCTCTGTAATAGACGCCAGGTTTAGTCAGGATGGGAAGCGAATTATTTCATCTTCATTTTATAATACTAGAATATGGGATGCATCTACAGGGACACTTATAAATAATATCAATGGAATTTTAGTTGGTGGATCTATTCAAGTCAGTCCTGATGGGAAATGGTTTGTTGTAGCCGCTTCTTCTACAACAAAATATGATTTATCGTCAGGGAGGTTATTGCTTGAATTCAAAGGAAAAACAATCGATATGGAAGAAGCTTGTTTCACTTTTGATGGTAAAGGAGTTATACAGTATTCATTTATGCTGAGTAAACCAAAAATTTGGAACATCATAAGCGGAGAACCTATACTCGATCTAAATAATGTGTCGTGGTTTAGGTCAGCTCAACTTAGCGATGGTAAAATGATAGCTATAGTTAAATTTGGGCAACCTACTATGATTTTAGAGTTGCCAAGTAAAAAGCGACTATATAACCTTCAAATTCATAGTGATGTTCAGTTCAGTCCTGATGGAAAGTGGATTGTTTCAATCTCAGAGGATGATTCTCTAAAAATATGGGAGGCAGAAACGGGAAGGCTCTTGCACAACTTACTAGCACATGAGGCTGATATTTCATCTGTCCAATTTAGTCCTAATGGTAAGTGGATTTTAACAGCTTC
>CAZTAW010000040.1:0-17220 GCA_964611705.1 uncultured Bacteroidales bacterium | reverse complement strand
CTCGACTTCCATTGTTCCGATCCTGTGACCGGAAACGTTGATCACATCATCCACACGGCCCATAATACGGTAATAACCTTCTTCATCGCGTTTTGCACCGTCACCGGTGAAATAAAGATTTTTGTATGTGGAGAAATAGGTTAGGCGGCATCTTTCATGATCGCCATAAGTTGTTCTGAGCATACCCGGCCAGGGGTATTTAATGCAAAGATTTCCTTCAACACCATTGCCTTTGAGCTCCTTTCCTTCGTTATCAACCAATAATGGCTGTACACCTGGTAAAGGTAATGTAGCGTATGATGGCTTGGTTGGTGTAATGGCTGCAAGTGCAGAGATCATTATACCACCGGTTTCTGTTTGCCACCATGTATCTACTATAGGACATTTTCCTTTTCCAACAACATCATGATACCATCTCCATGCTTCTTCATTGATCGGTTCTCCAACAGTTCCGAGTACTGTTAGTGAGCTGAGATCGTGTTTGTTAACAAATTCATTGCCCTGTGCGATAAGTGCGCGAATAGCTGTAGGTGCTGTATAGAACTGGTTGATTTTGTATTTATCAACTACCTCCCAGAAACGACCGGCATCCGGCCATGTAGGTACGCCTTCAAACATAACTGATGTTGCACCAGCCAGCAACGGTCCGTATACAATATACGAATGTCCCGTAACCCAGCCGATATCGGCAGTACACCAGTAAACATCACCATCATTGTACTGGAATACATTCTTGAAGGTATATTCTGCATAGATCATATAACCTGCTGTTGTATGCAAAACACCTTTGGGTTTGCCTGTTGATCCTGAAGTATAAAGAATAAACAGTGTGTCTTCAGCTTCCATTGATTCGGCTTTGTTTTCGGTACCGGCGCCTTTCAGGAAATCATCCCACCATATGTCACGACCCTCTTTCATATTGATGTCATCACCAGTTCTCTTCAAAACGATAACATTGTCAACTGAATTGCAGCTTTCCAGTGCTTCGTCAACGATAGCTTTCAGGGGGATGCTTTTGGTTCCACGATATGCACCATCCGATGTAATTACAAGGTTACAAGTAGCATCGTTGATCCTGTCGGCCAAAGCATTGGCTGAAAAACCAGCAAAAACGATGGAGTGAATTGCACCAATTCTTGCACAGGCCAGCATGGCAATAGGAAGTTCAGGTACCATTGGCAGGTAAATTGCCACCCTGTCGCCCTTCTTAATACCCAGCTTTTTCAAAGCATTGGCATACTCACATACTTTTTCGTACAGTTCACCATAGGTGAATTTTTTGGTTTCTTCCTTTGGGTCATTCGGTTCCCAGATCAGGGCGGTCTGATCTTTTCTTTTGAAAAGATTTCTTTCGAAAATATTCTCGGTAATATTCAACTTGCCACCCTGAAACCATTTTACATCAGGGCCTTCAAAATTCCATTCCAGCACCTTGTCCCATTTTTTGTGCCAGAAATAATCTTCTGCAATATTTCCCCAAAATCCTTCCGGGTTGGCCACACTCTCCTGATACTTCTGGTAGTATTCGGCCATACTCGTAATTTTGTTTGTCATAATACTATTTTTTGATAATTTAGTTAGTAAATTGTTTGAATTCTGTAAAAACTTTTAAATCAATTAACTGGAGTGTTAAAAAATAACAGCCCAGATAAAAAAATATATGTTCTTGTTTGTTTTTGCCGGTAAATTTTCTTCGCAGGCCAAAGATAATTTTTTTTTTCATGATCAGTGTCCTGGGTTGGTATTTAGAATAATTACAAATATAGAGATGTTAAGTTACCGGTTGAAGTGACCGGATTATAGTTATAGCGGAGGGGTTTGTGGATCAATTTTCTAAGGATGATAAAATCAGCTTATCAAACTTACTATTGTTCAGATATTATTTAGAAAAACTTTATATGAGATATAATTCAAGCCTATGCTTAAATTTCTGTAATTTTGAAAACTCAAAAAACGATTGTATTTTTATACATATTCATCAACAATAAATATACTTTTAAAATGAAAAAGGAGCCTTTAGAAAACTACGGACTATGTAATTCCAAAAATAATAGATCACAGATATTTAAGCTTGGTATTGTTGGTTGCGGAACAATGGGACAGGAAATTGCAATAACAGCCAGTTTGTATGGCATTGATGTTGTTTTTATTGATATCACCGATGAACGTGTTGAAAGTATTTTTAAATCCATCAATTTGCAATTGGATGAAAGAATTGACAATTGGGGGATGACTGAATCGGAAAAGAAACTGATTCTTTCGCGGATTAAAGGGTACATCGGTTATGAGGTATTACGCGAATGTACACTGGTGATCGAAGCTGTTAATACAAAGAAAATGGTTAGCAGTCTTGATTTGCGCAGGGATATCTTCCAAAAAATTGAAAATGTAGTATGCCGCAATACGGTTATTGCTTCCAATGCTTCAACAAAAGTAATTGACGACTTGTCAGTTGTTCTCGATAGGCCTGAAAGAGCGATAGGTCTGCATTTCCTTTCTCCGGTAATGGATGTTAAAATCTTTGAGGTGAACAAAAGCTGGAAAACTTCAGCAGAGGCTTATGAAAGTGTTAAGAAATTTGCAAAAATGATAGATAAAGAAATCATTAATGTTAACGGAACACCGGGTAACATCAGTACCCGTATTATTATTCCCATGATAAATGAAGCTTGTGAGCTCTTAATGGAAGGCGTTAGCACAGTTCAGGAAATTGATAAATGTATGCAAAAAGGTTTCGGTATGCAACTTGGACCTTTTGCAATGGCTGACAAAATAGGGCTGGATAAACTTGTGAAATGGATGGAAGGATTATATGCTGAATATGGTGATATAAAATACAAAGCATCTCCGATATTGAAAAGGCTCGTCAGGGCAGGTTATATGGGCTTGCACACCGGAGAAGGGTTTTATGCTTATCAGGATGGTGAACGTAAAGAAAAGGCAGGAAGTATATACCATCTTGGAAGAGAAATTGGAAGTTGAACAAATATTTCATAAATCAAAAAAAATTTTTAGAAAAATTAAGTGTAGATGAAGATATTAGTACTAAACTGCGGAAGCTCCTCAATCAAGTATCAACTGTTTAATATGGAAAAGGAAGAACTGTTGGCGAAAGGATTGGTTGATAAAATAGGATTGAATGGCTCATCCTTAAAAAACAAAAGAAACGATGGCGATGAGGTGAAGCTTACAGGTGAAATATTGGATCATCAGCAGGGTATTGAATACATTTTGGGTGTTCTGGTGAGCGAAGAGCACGGGAGTCTCAATAACCTGGAGGAGATCAATGCAGTGGGTCATCGCGTGGTACATGGAGGTGAAAAGTTCAATTCAAGTGTATTGATCACGGGTGAAGTAATTAAAAAAATGGAAGACTGCATTGATCTGGCGCCTTTACACAATCCGCCCAACCTCAAGGGGATTTATTCTATGAAGGAACTTTTACCTGAGGTACCTCAGGTTGGCGTTTTCGATACGGCATTTCACCAGAACATGCCACCATATTCATACATGTATGCTATTCCTTATACTCTTTATAAAAAATACGGTTTGAGGAGATATGGTTTTCACGGTACGAGTCACAGGTATGTTTCAAAAAGAGCATGTGAAATACTGAATCTCGATTACAACAAGCAAAAGATCATTAGTTGCCATTTGGGAAACGGCTCTTCCGTTGCAGCCATTGATGTCGGTAAATCGCTTGATACATCCATGGGACTTACCCCGGTTGAAGGTTTGATGATGGGCACACGCACCGGCGACCTCGACCTGGGTGTTTTATTGTATATAATGGAAAAAGAAAGGATGGGAACCGGCGTGGCCAACAAGCTGATTAATAAACACAGTGGATTTATTGGTGTTTCGGGTGTTTCTTCCGATATGCGTGAAATTGAAGATGCTGCCGAAAAAGGCAATGAAAGGGCTAAATTAGCCATTGAGATGTTTCGTTACCGGGTAAAGAAATATATTGGCGCGTATGCTGCAGCCATGGGTGGTATTGATATACTTGTTTTTACCGGCGGAATAGGGGAGAATGGCCCCGAAAACCGTGAAGGAGTTTGCGAAGATTTCGAATTCCTCGGGTTGCAATTTGACAAAGAGAAAAACAAAGGCCTGAAAGGAAAAGAAGAGATAATTAGCACAACCGATTCAAAAGTGAAAGTTCTCATTGTTCCAACCAACGAAGAACTGGTGATTGCAAGAGATACATTTGAAATTGTGAAGTAGCAGGGTGAAAGATATATACCTGAAAATGCTGAATTACTTTCATCTTTGATATCACATAATTTTGCTAATTTAGCATATTGATTTGAAAACATTTTCTGAAGCATCATGAAAAAACAAGCATTACTAATTCTGGCTATGTTCTTGTCGGCTTCGATAATCGCGCAAAAACAAGCTAACCATTGGTTCTTCGGTTATCATGCCGGCCTTGATTTTTCGAATGGAGTTCCCGAACCGATCTCAAACAGCCAGATATTTACAAGAGAGGGATGTTCTTCCATATCATCCAAAAATGGAAACCTTCAGTTTTATACGGATGGTATTGAGATATGGGATAAAAATGGAAACCTCATGCCCAACGGTCAGGGGATGGCCGGTCACTCTTCAAGTACGCAATCGGGCGTTATTGTGCCTTCTCCGGGAGATCCGGGTAAGTATTTTGTATTTTCAGTTGATGCTGCATCCAGCACCGGTGGCAACAACCAGGGCTTGTGCTATTCGCTTGTTGATATGATGTTGAACGGTGGTAACGGAGATGTCATTTCCGGGCAGAAGAACATTCTGTTGATCCCAAATCATATCGAAAAGATCACTGCTGTGGGTAATGCAGATGGTGATGGAACCTGGGTGCTAGTGCATAAATGGCAATCAAGTCAGATTTATGCATACCTTATTACAGATTTTGGTATCAACACAACTCCCGTTATTTCAACAGTTGGTGAAATGGTATCAGGAAACGAAGAAAATGCCAAGGGATACATGAAGGTTTCGCCTGATGGAACAAAAATATGTACAGCCCACTCAGGTATGAAAATGATACAGATATTTGATTTTAACAACAGCACGGGTGTGGTTTCCAATGCTTTTTCCGATCCTAATTATATACAACTGCCTTATGGGGTTGAGTTTTCTCCCAATAGTGAATTATTATACGTCACAGCATGGAAGCAACAAGGACAAAATTTACCTTTGTATCAATATGATCTTACTGCAGGGTCACCGGATGATATTATTAACTCCCGGGTTCTGATTGCTCAAAATGGTTATTTCGGTGGTTTGCAACTGGGTCCTGACAACCGGGTATACGTTGCCAGGTGTGAAGTACAGCAAGTGGGTGTGATCAATAAACCAAATGTCTATGGCACCGATTGCGATTTTGAATTGAATGGCGCCAGCCTTGGCGGGAATCAATGCGTGTATGGATTGCCTCCTTTCATTACGTCTTTTTTTAACATGAACCTGAATTTTTATTATGAACCTGCTTGTTTTGGCGATTCTACACAATTTCATGAAAATTCATCAACCCAGCCCGATTCCGTATTATGGGATTTTAATGATCCGGCGTCAGGAAGTAATAACTTTTCGAAACTTTTCAATCCCAAACATTTATTTACCAATCTCGGCTTCTACAGTGTTGAAATGAAAGCCTGGATTGATGGGAATGCAGATTCGGTCATGCATCCTGTTGTTGTTGGTGAAAACCCGGTAGTTAACCTTGGCCCGGATACGACTTTTTGCAGCGGTGATACAATGATACTGGATGCAGGCGAAGGGTACCGTGATTATTTCTGGCATTATCCCGATAGCATGGGGCGCTATTTCCCCGCAGATACTTCCGGTACTTACTGGGTGGAGGTTGCCAATGCCAATGGATGCCCTGGTTACGACACCATTAATATAACAGTAAATCCGTCCACTTATTTAACAATAGATACAACCATTTGCGATAATGAAGAAATAATGATCGGAGGAGAATTGCAGTCGGAACCAGGAATTTACCGGGATTCCCTTACAAGTTCTCATGGTTGCGACAGCATCTTCGAATACCAATTGTCTGTAAGTGATACATTTGATATTCATCATGATTTAAGTATTTGCAGAGGGGATTCCATATTTGCAGGCGGCGCATGGCAAAAAGAATCCGGAGTTTATACTGATATCTTTCCTACCATGGAAAATTGCGACAGCACAATTACAACAAATCTTAATGTTGTTGATACACTGTATTCTTATTCGGAATATGCTATTTGCGAGGGTGATTCGGTGTTTTTGTTTGGCGCGTGGAGGAAAGATGCACAAATATTTGCAGATACACTGAATTCATATATGGGTTGCGACAGCATTGCAATTACAGAATTGCTCGTTAATGAAAAATATGATATTTATGCCGACACCATGATATGTGAAGGCGATACGATTTATCTGGAAGGTACAGCGCAAACAGAACCGGGCACATATGTGGATGACTTGCAAACCGTTGTGGGCTGTGATAGTACGATAACAACAAATTTATCAGTTGAATTGTTACCCGATCCTTTTCTTGGCAACGATACCACTTTGCCCGAAAATGCACAGCTTTTATTATCTGTTTCTTTCCCGGAATGTACCTATGAATGGAAAGATGGCTCAACAGATTCAACTTACCTGGTCACAAAAGAAGGTACTTATTACGTAAAAGTAACTTCGCATTGCGGTTCGGGATATGATACCATTAGGATTTATTATGATTATGAGCACTGTTTCGCGGCAGCACCGAATGCATTTACACCCAACGGCGATAATCTGAATGATGAGTTCAGGATTACAAGTGATTGTACCTTTGGAGATTATTTGTTGCAGGTTTATGACCGCTGGGGCAAAGTTGCTTTCGAATCAATTGAACCCGGAGAAGGCTGGAACGGAATGATCAAAAGTAAACAAGCTCAAGCCGGAACCTATGTCTGGAGGCTGTCTTATACCGAAAAATATTTCCCTGAGCTTTCGGAAAAGGTGATCAAGGGGACTGTGATATTGATAAGATAAGCAAGCACAAACTTCATATTAGCCGGATTGTTGCAAAAAAATGCAACAAATCATATTATCTGGTCTTTTTGGGAAAAATGGGAAGAAAGGCATTAGCTGGTTTATAACTTCCGCTTTACTTCAATTTCTTCGTATCCTTCAATAATATCGCCAACCTTGATATCATTATAGTTTTCAACGTTCAGTCCGCATTCATAACCAGATTGGACTTCCTTGACATCGTCTTTGAAGCGTTTTAATGAACCAAGCTTGCCGGTATAAATTACAATACCATCACGGATGATTCTGATCTTGGTGTTTCGGGTTATTTTACCATCAAGGACCATACAACCGGCCACCGTGCCTACTTTAGTGATTTTGAATACATTTCTCACTTCAACATTACAAACGATTTTTTCTTCAATTTCAGGAGCAAGCATACCCTCAATAGCTGCCTTGATCTCTTCAATAGCTTGATAGATAACTGAGTAGAAGCGGATATCAATTTGCTCGGTTTCGGCAAGTTTTCTGGCGCTTGCGCTGGGCCGTACCTGGAATCCAATGATAATGGCATTGGAAGCCGAGGCCAGCATCACATCCGTTTCTGTGATAGCGCCAACTGTTTTGTGAATTACATTGACCTGTACTTCTTCGGTTCCCAATTTAAGCAATGAATCCGAGAGTGCTTCTACAGAACCATCCACGTCAGCTTTTACAATAACATTTAGTTCTTTGAAATCACCAATGGCAATTCTTCTGCCAATCTCATCCAGGGTAATATGTTTCTGGGTACGTATTCCCTGTTCACGTTGTAATTGTAATCTTTTGGTTGCAATTTCCTTGGCTTCACGTTCGTCGGTCATCACATTGAATCCGTCGCCCGCCTGCGGCGCACCATTTAAACCTAATAATAACACGGGTGTAGAAGGCCCTGCCTCATTGATTTTCTGGTTCCTTTCGTTGTACATGGCTTTAACTTTACCATAATACGAGCCGGCAAGAACCATATCGCCAATCTTCATGGTCCCGTTTTGTACGAGTACTTTGGCTATATAACCCCGTCCTTTATCAAGAGAGGATTCAATAACGGTGCCTACAGCATTCTTTGCAAGGTTTCCTTTCAACTCGAGTAATTCAGCTTCAAGCAGCACTTTTTCGAGAAGTTTTTCGATATTTATACCTCCCTTGGCTGAAATATCCTGACTTTGGTATTTACCACCCCAATCTTCAACAAGAATATTCATTTGGGAAAGCTTTTCCTTGATCTTATCAGGATTTGCATTGGGTTTATCAATTTTGTTGATGGCAAAAACGATGGGTACACCGGCTGCCTGGGCATGGTTGATGGCTTCCTTGGTTTGAGGCATCACGTTGTCGTCTGCTGCGATAACAATAATGGCAACATCGGTTACCTTGGCTCCCCGGGCACGCATTGCAGTAAAAGCTTCGTGTCCTGGTGTGTCGAGAAACACAATTCTTTTGTCATCTTCAAGTACTACCTCGTAAGCGCCAATATGCTGGGTAATACCACCTGCCTCACCGGCAACAACATTGGTTTTTCGGATATGGTCGAGCAGCTTGGTTTTACCGTGATCAACATGTCCCATGACAGTGACGATGGGTGGTCTTTCTTCGAGTTTGTCTGTTTCCTCCTCTGCTTCTTTTTCATCAATGGCTTCCTGCACTTCAACACTTACAAATTCTACTTTAAAACCGAATTCTTCTGCAACAATAGTTAATGTTTCAGCGTCAAGGCGCTGGTTGATTGATACGAATAAGCCAAGCGCCATGCAGGTGGAAATGATCTCATTAACGGGAACATCCATCATGCTTGCAAGTTCATTAACTGTTACAAATTCCGTTACCTTAAGCGTAGTTTTTTCCTGTTTTTTCTTTTGCTCTTCTTTTTCCCTTGCCTGAGAAATAGTGGCTCTTTTCTGACGTCTGTATTTTGCAGCTTTTGATTTACCGGTCGGGCTGAGTTTTGAAAGGGTTTCCTTGATCTGTTTCTGGATTTCTTCTTCACTCAATTCAGGCTTGGCTTCTTTTTGCCATTTTCTTTTCTTTCTTTTCTGAAAACCCGTTTTTCCTCTTTGCCTGTCTTCTTTATGTGTTTCGGGTTTATGCGGCTTAATGATGCGTTTTCTTTTCTTTTTCCTGGGCGTTACTTTTTCATCTGTTGAAGATGCAACCGGTTCAACCTTACCCTTACCTTTTTTATATTTTTTCTTTTCCGGTTTTTTCTTTTCGGGAAGATCAATTTTATCCAGGATCTTTGGCCCGGAAAGTCGCTCAACCTTCGTTGGAATAAAATCTTCCTGTTTTTTTCCTTCTTTCTTTTGTTCGGGTTTTGTGGAAATTTCTTTTTTCTCTTCAGCCGGTTTTTTAGCTTTGGGTTTCCTGGTGTCTTTTACAGGCTTTTTAGTTTCTTTATGCTTTGGCTTCTCTGTTTTTCTTTCTTTGGAAGGTTCAATCTTCTTTTGCTCAGGTTTTATTTCTTTCTCGGCCTTTTTCTTAGACCTGATCTCTTTCTGTTTTTCTTTTTGTGTTTTTTTAGAAGGACGGGTTTTCATGTTCATTGATTCCAGGTCAATTTTACCCAGTATCCTTACTTCTTTATCCTCATCTTCTTTTGTTTCAGCTACTTCTTTTTTCGTGGTTTTCTTTGTTTCCGGCTCCTTCTTTTCAGTTTTCTTTTCTTCCGGCTTTTCTTCTTTTTCAGGTTCTTTCCTGGTTACTTTTTTTTCTTCGGCAGGTTCTTTCTTTTCTTCTTTTTCAGGTTCTTCTTTAGATTCTTCTTTCTTTTTGGTTATCGTGCTTTTACCAAAATCGCCCGAAACACTTTTAATGAACAATTCTTCCTGTTCATCATCTTCTTCAATATCTTCTTCTTTTTTGGGTTCCTGATCTTCTATTGATAAGGTTTTATGTTTGCTGTAATCTAATCCGATCTTCTTTGATTCTTCTTTAACAACCTTTTCAGACTGAAATTCCTCTATCAGGATATCATATACGTCCTGAGAAATCTTGGTGTTGGGTTTTCCTTCGATTTCGTATCCTTTTTTTGACAAAAAGTCAACGATCGTTGAAATCCCAACGTTGAATTCTCTTGCTGCTTTACTCAGTCTTGTACCATGTTTGTTTTCTACCATATACAAATAGCCGGATTAAATAAATTCTCAAAGTATTGCGAAAATAATACTTTTATTCAAACTCCGCTTTAAGGATACGCATAACCTCCTTAATTGTTTCTACTTCCAGGTCGGTTCTACTGACCAGATCATCAATTTCAAGATCCAATACACTTTTAGCTGTGTCGCAACCAATATTTTTCAGTTCATCAATG
Source organism: uncultured Bacteroidales bacterium (assembly GCA_964611705.1). Taxonomy (GTDB): domain Bacteria; phylum Bacteroidota; class Bacteroidia; order Bacteroidales; family JAIOZK01; genus JAIOZK01. Next base: position 6,869 of record CAZTAW010000040.1, on the reverse strand, counting down.
ATCCACTGGTCAATTTCATCGGAAAATTCCTGTAAGTCCACGTCTTCGTTATCTGTATCCGTTTCGCGGTAAACATCAATTTCAAAGCCTGTCAATTTCCCGGCCAGTTTAATATTATATCCGCCTTTGCCAATGGCAAGCGAAACCTGATCGGGTTTGAGGTATACTTCAGCCTTGTTGTTTTCCTTATCAATTACAATGGATGAAATTTTTGCCGGACTTAGTGCCCGCTGAATAAATAATTCAGGATTGGCCGTGTAGTTGATCACATCAATGTTTTCGTTTTTCAACTCACGAACAATACCGTGAATTCTAGAACCTTTCATACCCACACAGGCTCCAACAGGATCAATTCTGTCATCGTAGGATTCAACTGCAATTTTTGCCCTTTCGCCCGGCACTCTCACAATGTTTTTAATTGTGATTAATCCGTCATAGACTTCCGGTACTTCCGATTCAAACAAACGTTCAAGGAATACCGCGGAAGTGCGTGAAAGAATAATATATGGCGTGTTGTTTCGCATTTCAACTTTGGAAACAACGGCCCGGATGGTATCACCCTTTCTGTAAAAGTCAGTAGGAATTTGCTCTGATTTGGGCAATATCAGTTCAATATATTCGTCATCCAAAACAAGTATCTCTTTTTTCCAAACCTGATAAACCTCGCCGGTAATAATCTCACCGACGTTGTCCATATACTTTTTATAAATGTTATCTTTTTCGTATTCCTGTATTTTTGAGATCAGATTTTGCCGTATGGACAAAATTTCCCTTCTTCCAAAATCTTCAAGCTTAAGCTCTTCCGAGGCTTCTTCCCCGACTTCAAAATCAGGTTCGATCTTGATAGCTTCCGACAATGCAATTTGTGTATTATCGTCTTCTACTGCACCATCCTCAACAATTTCCCTGTTTCTCCAGATCTCAAGGTCTCCTTTATCAATATTTACAATAATATCAAAGTTATCATCGGAACCGAACTTTTTTGTCAGCATGTGTCTGAATATATCCTCAATGATACGCATCAGCGTTTCACGATCAATATTCTTGAATTCTTTAAATTCCGAAAAAGTTTCAACCAGATTTATGTGTTCCATTTTTCTTTACTAATTATTTAAATGAAATAGCACCTTTTGTTTCTTTTATGTCTTCAAAATTAAATGTGCGTTGTTTCTCAGCATTTTCCTTTCTCTGCTTCTTTGTAAGTTCGAGCTCAAGCTTTAGGCCATTGTCGTCATACGCTAAAAGTTTTCCTTTGTATTTCAATCCATTCTTAAGTATAACCTCAATCATTTTACCGAGATATTTTTTATATTGCCTTAATCTGGTAAAGGGCTGATCTGCTCCGGCGGAAGAAACATTTAACTCAAAATCTTCCAGATCGCGGTCAAATTGATTTTCGATATACCGGCTCAGTTTAGCACATTCTCCTATCGTGATATTGGTTTCGCTGTCAAGAATAACGAATATTTTATTGCCAGGCTTAACTTTTATATCAATCAGGAAGTTGTTGCTTCCTTGAAGGTATTCCTGCGTAATTTTTTCGATTTTTGCCTTATCAATCATATTATTCATTTTCATCCAACAAAAGAGGGGACACATGTCCCCTCATATCAGATCGCTTATTTTCTTTTAGACGTGCAAAGTTATAATATTTTTTTTGAAATCAAATTATAAACACGAATTAATGAAAAGATTAACGATTTTAAAAAAATCCCGTATTAGTATGAGGAAGAGATAATGGCAAGGTTAATTTGAACGAAATGCACAATAGTTGTCTGAATTAGCTAGTTGCCTGAGCTTTTATGAGGCTGAAAAACGCGCCTATGGTTTTATCCTTTTCACTGAAAGTAGATGATCCGTTAACGATAATCTTGTTTGTTTTATCATCTGCATTGGTAGTTTGCATTTTGTAGTTACTGATTTCCTTTTTTGTACTTAACACAAGCTGAAAAGGAAGTTTTTTATCCGGTATAGTAAGTCCTGTTCACGTTTTAGTTTTTCCTGGTTTTTGATCCTGCTGCGGAATAAAAATAATACCGGCAACCGGTGGACAGTATCCACGTTTGTATTTATAAACTTTCCATTTGGTGCTCAATGCTTCAAATCCTTTTTTGAGTATGATATTAAATTAAATACTACAATTGCCGTTTAATATATCCTCAACTGTTGGATTGTAAAGATTACCCGTGATCACCACATTCCCTGCAACGCCGTTTATTAACAAAAGGTCTGTTAACCCACAAAGATCGGATAAACCTACATTATTCTTAACTGTTAAATTACCTCCGACAGATTGAAGATTGTCTAATCCCTCAATATCTTCCAGATAATTGTTGTTACTAATCAGGAAATCTCCGCCTATGGATTGCAACATATTTAAACCTTCAAATGTTGTGTGATTGTTATTTCCAATTGAGAATTCTCCACCTATGGATTGCAGAGAAGATAGTCCTGCAAAGTTTTCGAGGTTTATATTGTTCCCTACGGACAGGTTACCGCCAATGTTGCTCAGGTCATCCAGGCTCTCAAAATTCACCAGGTTTTGACACTGGTAAATGCTCAAATGGCTACTGATAGTCAGCAGGTTATGCAAGCCTTCAAAATTTGTTAAATTTTCACAAAACCGAATGATCAAACTGCCTTCAATGGAATTTAAGTTACCCCATCCTTTCAGACTTGTAAGTTTTTGATTGTTTTCGATGGTAATATCACCTGTAAAATTTTTCCGTATTGAATAACCTTCTAAATTTACCAGTCCGTCACAAGATTTGATAATAATACCACCTTCAATGTTTTGTATGTTTTCCAGGCCCTGCAGATTTGTAACGCCATTGATTTCTTCAAGTATCAAATATCCTCCGATAGACTCAAGTTTTTCCAAACCTTGTAAGCTTGTTAACTCAGCAATGTTCGTGATTTTTAACTCCGCTCCAATGTTTTTTAAGTTACTAAATCCTTCAAGATTTGAAAGTTTGTTGTTCGCAATCATTAAAACACCTTCAATTGTATTCAGGTTCTGGAAACCCTCAATATTGTTAAGGTTGATGTTGTCTTTGATCTGTAAATCACCGGGTAGTACAATTAATCCTGTGAATGTATTGATGGCGGAAAGCGATTCATTTTGTTCAATGAAGAAATCACCACCAACGATTTGTAAATTCGTTAATCCCTGAAGGGTTCCCAAATTGTTGTTTGATTTAATTGTTGCATGATCGCCAATAGTTTCCAAATTATTAAGATCCGAAATATTGGTTAATGATTCATTTCCAATAATTTTTAATTCACCTCCAATGGACATGAGCTTGTTCATTCCGCTTAATGAGCTAAGGTCATCGTTGTTTTTAATGATTAATGAACCCTGTATTTCTGTTACATTTGCCAGTGCGTTCAGGTTATTTAAGCCATTTATATTATCCAGTTCTATGCTACCTTCCACTACTTTGTAGCCCCTGTCTTTAAAGTTTTGAAGCTCTTCAAGTGTTGGATTAATAAGGCCTTGCTTATATATCTCACTTCCAAAATCATCACTACAAGATACATAGATCAAAATACAGATTCCGGAAATCAGCAGGGAGATCGTTTTTTTCATAACTTGCTTTTTTTTAATGTGTTGATTATTGATGATGCATGATACTACAAAGTTATTCAAAAAAGTACTTCTAAACAGATGAGGTTATTACTTTTAAAAAAAGCCCCTATCATTCAAACATGATACAGGCCTTGAAAATTTATCTTGTTGCCCGACCAGGGCTCGAACCTGGACTCTTCTGAACCAAAATCAGACGTGTTGCCAGTTACACCATCGGGCATGCGATTTGCATACTGAATCTTACAAAAAATGCAAAGCATTTTTCTGTTAGAATCAGTTATACCGATTGGAGCATAAGATCAATCATTAAAAACTTTTTCCGAATCGGTATAAATGAGTTTGCAAAATTAGTAATTTTTTTTTAATTCCGAAATATTTCCGGCATTTAATGAAATGCTTATAAACCCATGTTTGTAAGCGGGATAGAAGTATATCCTGTTAAAAAAAGTTAAGAATTATTGACGAGGGAAGCATATTTGATACAAAATTTATACTTTCGCTATGTAATTGGAGAAGCATATCCATCATAATTTTTTAATCAATGAATAAATTCAAACTATACAACAACATCGGTGCATGGCTGGCATTTGTTATTGCCACCATCGTTTTTTTTATGACACTTGAACCTACTGCAAGCTGGTGGGATTGTGGTGAATATATTGCTACGGCTTACAAACTTCAGGTAGGTCACCCACCCGGGGCACCACTATTCCAGCTACTGGGGCGCTTTTTCTCGTTGTTTGCATTTGGCAATGAGGCTATTGTAGCCATGATGGTCAATGCAATGTCAGCACTATCAAGCAGTTTTACCATACTTTTTCTTTTCTGGACCATTAGCATGCTTGCCGAAAAAGTTATGGTTAAAGATGGTGAAATGAACAGTGGTAAAATGTATGCCATCCTGGGAAGTGCTTTTGTTGGTGCAATGGCTTTCACTTTTACGGATTCATTTTGGTTTTCAGCAGTGGAAGGTGAGGTTTACGCTATGTCATCCCTCTTTACAGCAATTGTTTTCTGGGCCATTCTGAAATGGGAGCGTGTTGCCGATAAACGTCATGGATACAGGTGGTTGTTGCTTATTGCCTATCTGATAGGGCTTTCAATAGGGGTTCACTTGCTTAACCTGCTTGCTATTCCAGCAATAGCCTTTGTATATTATTTTAAAAAATACAAGATTACCTGGAAGGGTGCTATTGTTACTGCCCTTATTTCTTTCCTTATACTTGCAGTTATTATGTATATTATCGTTCCCTGGGCTGTGAAGCTGTCGAGCTTATTTGAGCTGTTTTTTGTTAACTCGCTGGGCTTGCCGTTCAATTCAGGAACAATTGTGTATTTTGTATTGCTTATTGGCCTTATAGTATGGGGATTGGTGTATACTGCAAGAAAAAGAAAAGTAATTGCTAATACGGTAATTCTTGCTATAGTCTTTATTCTGATTGGCTACAGCTCGTTTTTTATGCTTATAATCCGGTCTAATGCCGATACACCTATTGATGAAAACAATCCCGAGGATGCCATTGCATTGCTTTCCTATCTTAACAGAGAACAATATGGAGACTGGCCTGTTGTTTACGGACAGTATTATTCTGCTCCCATTGTGGATTACGAAGATGGAATACCAATTTACGTGAAAGATAAAGAAAAGGGAAAATATGTGATAACGGATAGCCGTAAGCGTTCTATTCCTGTATATGATGGTATGTTATTCCCGCGTATGTGGAGTAACCAGAAACAGGGTCATAAAGAAATGTATAAAAAATATGGCAAGGTCAAGGGCAAGCGGGTTACCGTTCAGCGGGCGGATGGGCAAACAGTTAGCGTTACCAAACCTACATTTATCGAAAACCTGAGATTTTTCTTTAATTACCAGGTTGGACATATGTACTTCAGGTATTTTATGTGGAATTTTGCCGGTCGTCAGAATGATATCGAAAGCCAGGGCGAAATGGAACATGGAAACTGGATGACGGGTATCAAATTCATTGATGAGTGGAGGCTTGGCAACTTAGATGAACTTCCCGATCATAAAGATAATCCGGCAAATAATAAATTTTATTTGTTGCCTTTGATACTGGGACTGATCGGATTGTTTTACCAGCTTGGAAAAAGCAAAAAAGATACATTCATCGTTTTCCTGTTGTTTCTTATGACCGGCCTGGCCATTATTATTTACCTGAATCAGTACCCGTATCAACCCAGGGAAAGGGATTACGCCTATGCCGGATCTTTTTATGCATTTGCAATCTGGATAGGTCTTGGGGTGCTTGGAATTTATGATTTTCTGCAAAAGCAAGTCAGGGGCAAAAAGTTGATGGCCATTGCCGTTACACTGGTTTGTCTGATCCTGGTTCCCGGTATTATGGCCAAAGAAGGCTGGGATGATCACGACCGTTCCGGAAAATATGCAGCACGGGATTTTGCTTTTAATTATCTTGAGGCCTGTGATCCGGAGGCTGTATTGTTTACCAATGGGGATAACGATACGTTCCCACTCTGGTATGCACAAGAGGTTGAAGGTAAGCGAACGGATATCCGGGTTGTTAATTATATGCTGTCGTCAGGGGCATGGTATGTGCATCAGCTTGGCCGGAAAATATATGAAAGCGAACGTTTGCCGCTTACCCTAACACCTAAGCAATACAATAAGGGTGTGAATATGTATATCCCAATTATAGAACAGGATTATGTAAAGGAAAGATTTCTGAATGCATTTTACAAAACAAATATTGATAAGTTTGAAGACCCGTATAAAGGATATATTGATAAGTTGATATCCATCATGAATGATTCTGATTTTCCTGAGAAAAAGGAAAGCGATTATAATCAAATTATTTCCAGGGCAAAGCAGAACAAATTAGCTGTAGAAACATTTAACAGCCTGGTGAATTATTTCTCAGCCGGTAAGCAAATCAAAGAATACAATATTTCGAAGGAAGGTATCAATAAACTTAAAAATGATATCAATGATTTCAAGAAAGAACTGATAAATTCACCCCTTGATCTTGATTTTATTATTGATTTTGTTGCCAGTGAGGACCCGCAAACAAAGGTGCCGATACGTGATAATGAACAGATCAATTTCATACCTGCAAAAAAGGTCAGGCTTTTTGTTGATTCGGCTGCCTGTGTTGATAACGGCATTGTACCGGTAGAAATGGCAGACAAAATCGTACCCTATATTGAATGGAATATCAGGCAAAATGCATTGTATAAAAATGATCTGATGTTGCTGGATTTTGTTTCTTCAAGCGACTGGACAAGATCTATATATTTTGCC
>CAZTAW010000039.1:0-17322 GCA_964611705.1 uncultured Bacteroidales bacterium | reverse complement strand
AAACAATTGATGAAGCACGTAAACCAATTGAAAGAATGCTGGACATTTCAAAGAAACTTAAAATTATAAAATAATGAAATACAGGTACATAATTATTCTTCTATTGCTTGGTATATTAACATCATGCAGCAACAAAATTTTGTTTACTTATGATATCAAGCAACGTCTTGACGAAAAAGATCTGGAAATTGAAAGGGTTCAGTTTTATAATTCGGAAAAAATTTTGCTGAGGAGAGCCATTCCTTATGATGAAGCAATGGTATCGGAAGGAGAAGTTAAATTTGAGAACGGGCAATATGTTGAAGAAATAATCATTAAAAAAGAAACACCCGGTGCCTGTAATTACGATGGAGATATGGAACTGGGAATATCTTTTGAACATGGAGAAAACAAAATCATTAATTTCAAGCTCAACAAGCTGGCTAACTTTTATGAAATTGATGTGCATAAAAGAGGAGGAGGCCTCGGAACAATTGAATATGATTCTACTATTTATGAAATACAACCCCTTAGTGAAAGTGCCAGATTGCTGATCAGAAAAAACGACAGATATATTTATCAGGTTAACCAGAGAGTTGCAAAAGGAGTTTTAGTACGGTAAAAAGAAATGCGTAGATTACTGATTATAACGATTTTATTTTTTACGATAACACAGGCTTTTGCCCAGGACAATGAAATAAAGCCAAACGGCTATAATATTTTCTATCACGAAAACGGACAAAAGTCAAGCGAAGGAATGATGCGTGATGGTAAACCCGATGGTTACTGGTATACATACAACGAAGAAGGTATATTGATATCGGAAGGCAACAGAAAAAATTTTCTTCTCGACAGTACCTGGAAATTTTACAGCGACTCGGGTAAAATTGTCATGGAAATCAATTATAAAAATGGAAAGAAAAACGGCATCAGAAAAATATACAGGGAAAACGAAATCATTGCCGAAAGTTTTGTAAATGATGTTAAGGATGGATTAGCCAGGCATTACTACAAGAACGGATCACTTAAAAAAACCATCAATTACCAAAATGGCCTGGAAGAAGGTATTTCAAAGGAATACGGAAAAGATGGAAGAATTGTCACCCTGGTTACTTATGAAAAAGGTTTTATTACCGAACGAGAGAAAATCAACCGTTACGATCAGCAAAACAACAAGCATGGCGTTTGGAAATACTTTTACGATAACGGAAATATCCGGTTGGAAGGGAATTATAAACACGGTTTAAAACACGGATATTTTAAAGAATATGATGAAAAGGGAGACCTGATTAATACGGCAAAATATACGGATGGTGAAAAACAGGAAGACGTGGCCGAGCTGGTAAAGCTTGAAGTGAAAAAAGACTATTACCCGGATGGAAAAATAAAAGTTGTAGCGAGTTATAAAGACGGAACTCCGGAAGGCGTTAGAAGAGAATACAATAAAGAGGGAGAAATAGAAAAAGCATATATTTTTAAAAACGGAATTGTTATCGGAGAAGGAATTTTAACTGAGAAAGGCGAAAAAGATGGTTACTGGAAAGAATATTATGATAACGGAAAACTCAAAGCAGAAGGTAAATACAATAAAGACAAAAGGATGGGAGAATGGAAATTTTATCATAAAAACGGAGCGCTGGAACAAATAGGCAGCTACAATGAGCAGGGAAAATATGAAGGGCAATGGAAATGGTTTTACGAAAATGGAAGCCTGCTGCGCAAAGAATCGTTCAGAAACGGATTGGCAAATGGTTTAATGACTGAATATGATATTGATGGTAACATCATTGCCGAAGGCGAATATATTGCCGGAAAAGAAGATGGCTTTTGGGTGATAAATTATGGCGACATCAAAATGGAAGGCGAATACTTTGACGGTATGCGTAACGGACTTTGGAAGCACTATTATAACGATGGTACCTTAAGCTTTAAAGGCAAATATATAGATGATAATCCCAATGGAAGGCATGTGTACTACTGGGATAACGGAAATATCAAAGATGAAGGAAATTACGTAATGGGAAGAAAAGAAGGCGAATGGAAAAAATACAGCTACGACGGAACTTTGCTGATGGTAATTTTTTATGAGAATGGCAAAGAAGTAAAATACGATGGCATAAAAATTAACCTTGAAGAGTGATTTTTTATGAATATGGTTCATAATTATTTATATGTTTGCATATCTCTTTAACAAATCAAACAACGGAGGAAAAATGATCAGAAAATTATTTGCTTTAGCCTTGATATCATTGATTTTTGTTGCTTGCGGAAGCAATGATAAAAAAGAACAACAATCAAATGATGAAGCCAATGTTACGGAAGAAACTACGGTAATTACTGTAAAAGATTTTGAAGATCAGGTTGCAGAACTGATTGGAAAGAAAATAAAAATCGAAGGAACTGTTAATCATGTATGCCAGCATGGTGGCGGGCGCATGTTTTTGGTGACCGAAGATGCCGAAGGAAGAGTAAGAGTTAACAAAGGAGAAGAAATACCGGCATTCAACACCGATATGGAAGGAAAAGATGTGGTGGTAATCGGTATTGTTGATGAGCTTGTCATTGATGAAAAATACCTGTCGGATTGGGAACAAGAGCTTATGATGCATGAAGAAGAACATGCAGAAGGCCAGGGTAAAGGCCTTGGTGAAGGCTCAGGACATGAAGGAACAAAAATGGGTGAAGACGCTGACCAGGGAACACATACCCCAGGAATGAAACAGATTGAAAAATACAGACAACGAATAAAAGAAAGCGGAAAAGACAAGCTTTCATTTTATTCAATAACCTGTAAAGAATATGAGATTTTGGAAGAAAACACGGATACTGAAGAATAAAGAAAAAGTAAAAAGAAACGAAAAGGCTGCGGAGTAATTCGCAGCCTTTTTTTTATTTTTGTAGAAATACATCAAAAATGGCTTTTAAATGGAGGAAGTGGAACCGGGCAATACACCGTGATTTCGGTTATTTATTTTTTGGAATGACGGTTATTTATGCGCTTTCGGGAATCGCTATCAACCATCTTGAGGACTGGGATCCCAGGTATATCAATGATGAGAAAGAAATTAAAACGGATATATCAGGTGAGGTTAATCAAGAAAAGCTGATTGAAATACTCTCGCTTTATAACGAAGGAAAGAATTACCGCAAACACTTTTTCCCGAATGAAGATTATGTAAAGATATTTCTAAAAGATGATGGAATTGCGCTTATTAATCTGGTGACGGGAGAAGGAGAAATAACCCGAAAAAAACCAAGACCCATTTTCAAGGAAACGGTTTATTTGCATTACGACCCGATCAAGTGGTGGACCTGGTTTTCGGATATTTACTGCGGCGCTTTAATCATACTTGCCGTTAGTGGTTTATTCATCCTACGGGGGCAGAAAGGAATTACCGGTAGGGGCGCCTGGCTCACGATTCTTGGTTTATTGATACCTGTACTGTTTTTGATTTTGTTTTATTATTAAGAAAGAAAATGAACGAAACCCTTTTCATATTAATATTTGTGTGCTGGTATGTTTTCTCGCTTATTATTTCGGAAACACTGGGTAAAAAACGGAAAATAGGTGTGGAATGGTCGTTTTTTATCAGTATGATCTTCAGCCCTGTGATTGGGTTTCCCATAACTTTCTACAGTAAAAGAAAAAAACTTAGTGAACCTTAGAGCCCTTGAGCCTTCGTGGCAAGAAAAACCCTGTAAACTTTTTGTGTTACACCAACTCAAAATCCATCTGTTTTTTTGAAAGGTCAATACGCTTTACCCTGATCCTGACCTGGTCGCCTAGTTTATAGGTGTTTCCGTGTCGTTGCCCGATAACCTGGTAATTATCTTCATCCAGGTAATAAAAATCATCCTGTAAATCCCGCAGTCGTATCATGCCCTCGCATTTGTTTCCAAGCAATTCAACATAAATACCCCACTTACTCACACCTGAAATCAGGCCTTCGAATTCCTGCCCGATCTTGTCGAGTAAATATTCAGCCTGTTTGAATTTAACGCTGTCGCGCTCGGCCTCTACCGCATTTCTTTCCATTTCAGAAGCATGCTGGCACATATCCTCTTCTTCGACTTTGTTTGCGGATGGTTTGCCATTCAGGTAATCAAAAAGCAAGCGGTGCACTTCAAGGTCGGGATAACGGCGGATGGGAGAAGTAAAATGTGTATAATATGAAAAAGCCAGTCCGTAATGCCCTATGTTATCCGTCGAATATTCTGCCTTGGCCATGGTTCTGATTGCGATGGCTTCTATCATATGTTCTTCACCCTTTCCTTCGATTTGTCTGAATAAATTATTGAATGATTTGGCAAGGCTTCTGTCATCCTGCAAATTCATTTTATAACCCAGTTTGCTGACGAATTCAATAAAAGTGCTGAGCTTTTCAGGTGTGGGAGTGTCATGTACTCTGTAAACAAAAGTTTTGGGTTTTTCTTTTCCTTTTCTCTTTCCGATGAATTCGGCTACTTTTCTGTTGGCCAGCAGCATGAAATCCTCAATCAGCTTGTTCGAATCTTTTTGCTCTTTCAGGTAAACGCTTAGAGGTACTCCATTTTCATCCAGTTTGAACTTTACTTCCTGCGATTTAAAATTAATGGAGCCTTTCTTAAATCTGTCGTCACGAAGTTTAACAGCCAGATCATTCAGGATCAATATTTCTTCCACGAACTCCCCATCTTTCTTTTCGATAATCTCCTGGACTTCTTCATAATTAAATCTACGGTTGGATTTGATGATGGTTTTCCCGAACCATTCCTTTACAACTTTTGCTTTTTCATCCATTTCAAAAACAGCCGAGAAGCAAAGTTTTTCTTCATCCGGGCGAAGCGAGCAAACCATATTGGAAAGTTTTTCGGGAAGCATGGGTATTACCCTGTCAACAAGATAAACGGAAGTTGCCCGCCTGAAAGCTTCCTTGTCAATATCAGAATTGCGTTTAACATAGTGCGAAACATCCGCGATATGAATGCCAATTTCAAAATTTCCATTATCAAGTTTTTGTAAGGAAAGTGCATCGTCGAAATCTTTGGCGTCTTCAGGGTCAATGGTAATGGTCAAGGTTTTCCTGAAATCCCTTCTTTTTTTGATCTCTTGTTTCTCTATTTCTTCCGGAATGTTGTCGGTTTCCCGTTCCGCCTGTCTTGGAAAGGTAAAAGGAACATTATATTCGGCCAGGATGGATTCCATTTCCACATTATGGTCGCCGGGTTCTCCTAGCACATGTGTTACCTCACCAAAGGGGTTTTTTGAATGCTCGGGCCATTCGGTAATACGGGCCACAACTTTCTGACCGTCTTCAGCGCCTTTCAGCTTATTTTCAGGTATAAAAATGTCAACCGGGATATTTTCATTATCAGGGACAAGAAACGCATAACTTTTACTTACTTCAATAATACCAACATACTGGTCTTTGGAGCGTTTGATGATCTCAATTATCTGTCCTTCGGGTTTACGGTTTTTACGCTGTGGAAAAAGCATTACCTTTACATGGTCGTTGTGTAAAGCATGGTAGGTATTATTGGATTGAATAAAAATATCGTCCCCACCTTCATCATTGATCACATAAGCTTTACCGGTGTTTTTCATATCCACCCGGCCGGTAATGTATTTTTGTGCAAAACGGGCGATATTATCATGGCTTAGCTTGTATTTGCCTTTTTTAACTTCCTTAATTTCACCGGAAGAAACCAGATCAAACATTAATTGATCTACCAGATTTTTACTTGCTTTATCTTTAATTCCGAGTGTATGCGCAACTTGTTTATAGTTAATCGCCCGGTGGGGATTTTTTCCAAAAACACCCAGGATATTATACGCCAGTGTATTCTTGCAGCCTCTTCTTGTTTTATTCTTCTTTTTTCTTGCCATATGATGTAAAGGTACTGATAATTTGATAGCTAACACCATGAGATGTTTATAGATATAAAATATTTTTGGTTGTAAGCTTATAAAGATACAAGGTGTATATAGGAGACAGTATTTTACTGAAAAACAAAACCTTATAACATTATACCTCTATACCCCCATACATCCCCCATCACAACCCCGGTATCGAGTCAATCAACCTTTTTGTATAGTCTGTATTGGGATGTTTGTATACTTCATCTGCTTTATCCGTCTCCAGAATCTTTCCGTCTTTCATTACGGCAATCCTGTCCGACATGTATTTTACAACGGCAAGATTATGTGAAATAAAAATATAGGAAAAGCCGAATTCATCTTTCAGATCGTTTAAAAGATTCAGTATTTGCGCCTGTATGGAAACATCAAGCGCCGAGACAGATTCGTCGCAAATAATAAATTCAGGTTCAACGGCAAGAGCACGGGCAATACAGATTCTTTGTCGCTGGCCTCCAGAAAACTCATGTGGATAGCGATTATAATGTTCCCTGTTCAATCCAACCTTTTCAAGTAATGCAAAAGTTTTGTTTTTTCTCTTCTTGCTGCTGCCGTGCAATTTAAAAACTTTCATGGGCTCTTGAATAGCCGAACCGATTGTTATCCGTGGATTTAATGAAGAATACGGATCCTGGAAAATGATCTGGATGTTTTTTCTTTGTTTGCGGAGACCGCTTTTTGAAAGTTTCGTCAGGTTCAGGTTTTTATAAATGATCTTGCCATGCGTAGGTTCTATCAATCTTAAAATTGTTCTTCCCAGTGTTGTTTTTCCGCATCCCGATTCGCCTACCAGGCCTAAAGTTTCACCTTGTTTCACATTCATACTCACTTTATCAACTGCGCGAACTAACTCTTTCGGCTTGAAGAAGCCTGCCCTGATCCGAAACCAGGTGCTCAGGTTATTGGTTTGCAGCAGATCATTTGCCTTTGCATAATTGCGTTTTTGTTGTTTTTGCTTTTTGATATTCCTGATAAAACTCTCTGATTTGTTCAAGAAATCATTTACAGTTGGCAGACGCAGATAATCCGTATCAAGTTGCGGTCGGCAGGCGATCAATCCCTTGGTATAGGGATGCTGCGGATTTTTAAATATTTGATGGGTTGAACCATGTTCCACGATCTTTCCCTGGAACATAATCAACACTTCATCTGCAATATTTGCAATGATCCCCAGGTCATGGGTAATAAAAATGATGCTTGTGGCATGTTTTTCCTGTAGGTTTTTCAGAGATTCGAGTATGGATTTTTGCACAGTAGCATCAAGTGCTGTTGTGGGTTCATCGGCGATAAGTATTTCAGGATTGCAGGCCATGGCCATGGCAATCATCACACGTTGTTTCTGTCCGCCTGATAGTTCATACGGATATAACCTGTAAATCTGTTTGGGACCGGGAAGTTTCAGTTCCTCAAATAAACTGATTACCCTCTTTTTAGACTTTTTTTTGTTCAATCCCAAGTGTAAACGAATAGCTTCGCTAACCTGCCTGCCACAGCGGTAGACAGGATTCAGTGAAGTCATAGGTTCCTGGAAAATCATGGAAATTTTATTGCCTCTAAAATTTCTGAGTTTATTTTCAGTAAGCCTGAAAAGATCGGTTGGCTTTTGATCTTTTGGATGAAACCAAATATGATCCGCAGTTATTTTTGCAGGTGGTGATTGCAATAGTTTTAAAACCGAAAGTGCGGTAACCGATTTTCCAGATCCGGATTCTCCTACAATACCGAGTATAGAACCTTTTTTAAGTGTGAAATCAATACCATCAACTGCTTTTGTTATGCCTTCTTCTGTTCGGAAATTGATATTCAGGTTTTTTATTTCAAGCAGCGGCGCTGAGGGCATATCTTTTTAATTATCCAATATACATCTTACTGATAATGCAGCCTGATGGTTGGTTGATTCTGTGGTAACCGAACCATTGGCATTGATGGTAAGGTCTATACTGGCATTACCGCTCAGGTGTTTCATGGTTGACCAGAATTTAAAGACCTCTTCAAAACCGGTAAACTCATTGGGTATATATGCTTTGTAGCCGTTCAGTAATGCAGAAAATCCTGTACTGTTCGTGCTATTTGATGTTTCCCCGATGGCGATCAGATCATCAGCGCTGTCAACGTAATCACGCAGATCTTTCAATTCATCAAAGGTTGGTATTCTCCAGCCATAAGGACAAATGCCCTGGTTATCTTCATTCGAAACGTACTGCATCAATTCGTTCCATTGGTACAATCCACCGAAATCATCACAGTTGGTATTTTCGTCACCATAACAATACTTTTCGATGGTGCCGTTATTTGATTGATTCTGGCTGCTGCTAATGGCTGTACCCGTATTCAGGTTTTCTCTCATCCAGCATTTGCCGTTGATCAAAACAGTGTTGTAAACATGTCCGTCTGCATCGGTAACTTTTTCATTGCCGGGGCAGGGTTCACCAGGTACAACCTGCTCAACTGTGATTGTTTCGGATGATGAATTTGTCCACCCTTCCGTATCCATAACTTCAAGAACTACAGTGTATTCACCCGGATTATCAAACTTGTGTGTGGCAGTTTTGGATGTTGTAAAATCCGTATCCCAAACGCCGTCATCACTCCAATCCCAACGAACCTTAAGCTCTGTAGGATTATCCTCTTCATCGAATGAGGCAGATGCATTGAAACTAAATTCCGTTTCTGTGGTTCCGGTTTCCGGGTTTACTGTGAAAGAAGCAATGGGAGGTGTGTTTTTATTTTCATTCGGATCGTCTTCGTCGTCCTTATTGCATGAAAGAAATATTACTACAAGCAATGCTGATAAAAGGAATAATAGATTTTTGGTCATCTTTGGAAATATTGGTTCATATTTGTTACCAAAATTAGTGTTTTCAAATGAATGATCATAGTTTTTTGGAACTTTTCTTTAAAAAAGCGGATAGGTAAATAAAAGCAAAATGAAGTTTTTGCATGACCTTATATTACTTTTCTATCCCAATGTTTGCATCTTATGTGGAAATACGCTTTTTAAAAATGAGCAAACCGTTTGTACACTATGCATATATAAACTGCCAAAAACGAATTTCCATCTTGTCCAAAACAATCCTGTGAATAAAATATTCTGGGGCAGGGTAAATATTCAACATGCTTCATCTTTTCTTTATTTCAGAAAGAAAGGAATGGTGCAAAAGTTGATTCATACATTCAAATACAAAAACAGAAAAGATATAGGTATCTTACTGGGCAAATTATATGGTCATGAATTAAGGGAATCAAAATTGTTTGATGATGTTGAATGTATTATCCCTGTTCCCCTCCATAAAAAGAAACTGTTGGAACGGGGATATAATCAGAGCTTGCTGTTTGCCTATGGTTTGAAAGAATCAATGGATGTTGAGGTGTTGGATGATATACTATATCGAAAAAAACATTCTGCCACTCAAACCAGAAAAGGCAGATTTGAACGATGGGAAAACGTTGAAGCCATATTTGAGTTAAAGAACACCGAAAAGATACAAAACAAACATATTTTGCTTGTTGATGATGTGATTACAACCGGGGCAACACTTGAGGCTTGTGTTCAAATTCTTAAACAGGTCAGTGATCTGAAAGTAAGTATTGCTACAATTGCATATGCTTTGTAAATCAGTAGTTTGCGATAAAGTTTTTTTAAATTTTGCATAAAATTTTTGTAGCACTGAAAATTTGTGTAAATTTAGCACTCCAAAAAGAGAAACCAAATATATTGTTAAACATAAAAAATTTAGGCCTATGAAAAAATTTATACACTTATTCTTCACAACTTTTTTGATCGTTTCAATTGTTCAGGGTCAGAGTGACCTTGTTAATGCAAATCTGGATACCTGGGTACAGGTTGGTACATTTGAAAACCCGGAAAATTGGGATACACCAAATGAATTGACCAGCCTGGCCAGTGTTGTTGTTGTAAATAAAGATGAAGATGCATATTCCGGTCCGTATTGTGCCAGGCTCGAAACTGCAGAGATCAGTTTTATGGGCCAGACCATTAATGCACCAGGTGTGATCACACTGGGTGAAATACAGCAACAGGGATTTACAGGAATTATCATTGGCGGTGATACTATTTCAGCTATGCCGGCCAGTGTGAAGGGCTGGATGAAATATGAACCTGTTGATGCTGATAGCTGCGTAATGATGGTTTTTCTCACGAAATGGAACGCTTCACTGAACATTCGGGATACAATAGGTTCAGGTATGTATTATCATGCAGATACAGTTTCAGACTGGACTGAATTTACAATTGATATCGAAGGACAGGGAACGCCTGATTCAATCAACGTGATCATTTCATCTTCGGATATTTCAATTGATCTGTTTACCGGTAAACCCGGAACAGTGCTTTATGTGGATGATCTTTCACTGGAATTTACTTCAGGAATAGAATATGATCTTATGCCTGATGTAACCATTGCTGCATACCCGAACCCGGCATCAGGGACAATCAATTTTTCAATTCCTGAAAATCTGAAAAACGGCGATCTGATCATTTTTAACGCATTAGGACAGCAAATAGAATTGCTTAATGACGTATCGGGCGAAACCAGCCTCGATATTAGCGATAGGCACAGTGGTGTTTATTATTTCCATCTGATGGAAGGAAAACACAGAATCAGCAGTGGTTCGTTTGTCGTTGAGTAGTAATAAACAAAATTTATTTAGATGAATATCCGAGATTTTAAGAGCCCCGTTACACTTATTGTCGGGGTTCTTATTTTTATCAACCTTTCCTGTAAAAAGGATGATAGTAAAGGAAACGATCAACCCATTGAAAACAACCCGGTTGCACTTGATGCAGAAGAAAATCTGAAAACCAGTTTCCTTGCAAAATGGGAAACAGTTGACGGTGCGGAAAGTTATAAGCTGTTTGTATCAGAAAATGAAGATTTTTCTTCTCATGTCAGCGGATTCAATGGGAAGGATGTTGGTAATACTGACAAAGCGTATGTTTTTAATCTCAATGGGAATAAAAATTACTATTTAAGGATAAAGGCATGTTTCGAATCAGGAGAATCGAATTATTCAAATGTTATAGAGGCGAATACCAATGGAATTGACCAACTTCCCAATATGAGTTTTGAAAACTGGACGGAGTTCCCGAAATACAGGGTTCCTTCACCAATTGGTATTTGGGCAACACCAAATAAAGTGGCAGATTTGCTTTATTTTTTGGATCCGCCTGCAGTTACGGTTACGCGTAGTATTGATGCCTACAGCGGACAATATGCTGCCAAAATTGAAACCATTTTTCCTGAGGACTTTCTTTTGGTGACAGGAACGGTGGCCACAGGTATCTTTGAACCCGACCTTCAAAATCAGTTGGAAAGTCTTAAACAAGGCGTTCCTTTCACCTCAAAGCCAATTGCCTTAAAAGGTTATTATAAATACCTGCCCAAAGAAAATGATTCCTGTGATATTTACGCGGAACTAACCCGCTGGAATTCCATTAGTTTAAAACGGGATACCATTGCCGAAGCCATACTGATAGAAAATAATATTGCCGTTGAAGCATGGACGGAGTTTCATTTACCCTTTACCTATTTTTCAGCGGAAGAACCTGATAGTCTGACGATTATCTTTGCTTCAAGTGCTGAAGGGGATTCTTTCATTGGAGCAGTAGGCAGCGCTATTTATGTAGATGATATTTCACTGGTTTATGAATAGGAATAAAATCCATACAACTGCTTACAAAGGTACTTTGGTCCTGGCAATGTTATTATTATCAATGATTGGTTTTGTTCGCTCACAAGGTCTGGAATTTGGCCTGAAAGGTGGTTTTATGCTGGGTACTCCCTATGGTGTTGCCGAGGATGGAGCTACCGGTAAATTAGGTGCAGGGCCGAGCTTTGGCATTTTTGTTAGAGGACAGTTGAATTTCAGATGGAAAGTACAGGCTGAATTTCTTTATTCAAGAAAGGGTTCAACTTTTAAAACACCTGTTGAAGGCGATACCTTATACCGTGATGAGCAAAATGGTCAATCTTATCTGGTCCATACGGTTTATAATGGTTGGGTGGAAGGAGAATTTGATAATGTTTATCTTGATATTCCCGTGATTTTTCTTTACAGGCTTAATACGAAATGGAATATTTTGATTGGACCCCAGTTTTCATACCTTTTGAAAGGAAAGAATAAAGGAACGGCTGATATAGAAGTGGGTGATCCTGAAAATCCATTTACAACTGTTGAAGATGAACCCTTTGATCAATCTGAGCAATTAAAGAAATGGGACTATGGGATTTTGGTAGGAGGGATGTATCATATCAATAATAAAATGGATATCGGTCTCTCGGCTACAACGGGCTTGTTTTCCATTTATGATAAAAATTATAAATACCTTGACAGAACCGTCAGGAATATTTATTTGCAAGCCTCATTAGGATTTAAGATAAGTAAGGATTAAGAAAGAAATACCTATAAAATTAGCTCATTGTTATTCAGTAATCCTGGGCTAAAGCCCGGAAAGTTCAATTCATTTAGTTTTCCGTCACCTAAAGGTGACGGCAATCCAAAATTGACATTTCAAAATAATCAAAATCTGCTGCCAAGTACACCGGTCTTTTTGTATTTCTTTACATTTCCGTCAAGGTCAAAAACTTCAACAAAAATTACGTAAATACCGATATTTGCCTTTTCATTGTTCTCATTCAAACCATCCCATGAAAAAGAACCTTTTGTGCCTAACATTTTATTATTTACCAGATTTCTTACCAATCGTCCCCGGTCATCAAAAATCAATATGCTGGCTGTATATCCGGGTTCATTAAATTCATAGTGAATATTTAACAGATCATCCTTTCCATCTCCATCCGGTGAAAAAATTTCCGGTTCAATCCTGATGGGATCCTGAATGTTAATTTCCTTAACAAACTGGGAGTTTTGATAGCCCGGTGTTCCAAATCCTGCTGTTTGTGAGGCCGAATGCCAGTTGGTTTTATCAGCAGAATGCCGGTTATAATTGATCCTTTCCAGTGCCACACCATCAAAATAATTGAGCAAGGCGTATTGCATGGCTTCGCTGTATTCCATTAAGTCAATAACAGTATCTTTATAAATAATAGCAACCTTTCCTTTGTCGCTGTTGAGGTTTGGAAAATCATCTACTTGCAGGAAGGCATCAGGATTGGTTGTATAATAATGCTGTTTTACAATGTCGGGATTCTCTGATAATACAAGATATTTATCGGGAAATATTAAATTACAGCGGTTTGAGATTTTTACCGAGCTTGTATCAACTCCATTTGGAAAATCTTCCTGTATTTCAAGGAAATAAAAAGAAGCCAGATCCAGAATTTTGCCTGAACGGTTGTATAATTCAACATAGTCAACACCATCGCCTTTTGGATTGAAAAGAATTTCATTGATAACAATGTCGTTTTGTATGGCTCTTTCCGGGACTCCTATTTTGTATTCTTCATCAGGAAAAAAAGGAATGCCGCAGCAATTGAAAAGTGTATCTTCAATTGAGAGTTGATATATAAAAAGTGGTTCCATCTCTTTTGAAAATTCAAGCCTGACAGTTTTAAACATGACATCTGAAACTGTTAATTCAGCAGGAAGTCCTATTCCGTGATTGATTTGATATGCATTTGAATTCAGTAAAGAAAGACTATCCATAGTTTGTGAAAAGATCACTTCAATGGTTTTGGGATCTATAAATGATAAACGCTCAATTATTGGTGGATCGTTAACTATTTTGAAAACCGAATTGATTTCACCGGGTGACCCACCGTTAATTTTTTCTGAGGCCCTCCAGTTATCTTTTCCTCCGCAAGGATTATACAGGTCAATTTGCTCCAGCGACCAGCCTCCTTCTTCTTTATCAGTATCCCCGTACCAGTTTTTATCAAAAGAAACCAAAGACATCAGCTTTCCGATTTCATTGCGCAATGTAATTGTTTGTCCTGAATTTGTGACTGAAAAAGAAGAAAAGCCATAAAAATTTCCATAGATACCTAAAGATGATTCAGCGCTTTCTTTGGCCAGGATCAGATAATCCTGCGGAGGGATCACAACTTCATCAAAAATCTTTACCGAAGACCCTATTGTTAAGGTCCAGTCTTTCAATAAAGCCGGGAAATCGGTGTTGTTGGCCAGCTCAATATATTCAAACTCCGGAAGGGCAACTGGTGGGGTTGGGTCGGCCATGATTTCATTTATTACGATATCAAAGGATGAAGGATAGAAATAGGAAAAATTCTCAGTTACATTTTGCATTTTGTTTCCTGAAAGATCTTCAACATTATCTATTGTAAGCACGTAATTTGTGCCATTGATAAATGTTTGATCAAAAGTTAAATAAACGATTGCCGGATTGTTGTCGTCAAGGAAAGCATATTCAGGATTTGCCATTGGCGGATCAAGTATAAAATTGGTTGTTGTTTCTGCAGATGTTTCTTCCACAGGTTCATTAAAAAGAATCTCAAGGCCATTGGGAGGCTGAATTGTTATGGATTCCACAGCCGGAGGAATAGTATCAATAATAATAGGCCCGGCATAGAAATCATCAAAATACATTTTTTTGGAGTTGCTTACTGTGTATTTGCAGTTTATACCAAAATATTCTGTGCCGGTAAACGTATTATCCTGTCCGCTAGCTTGCGGCTGAAAATTTGTTCCACCGGAGGGATCAGCAAAAACTTCCCAGTTTCCGGTTTCATCACGGATAACTTTAACCCGCATTTCAAAGGAAGACGAAATAAAAGCATCCGTTCCCCGGCAAACGGAAACAGATTCATCCCCGCTTTGCCTGAAAAGTTCAATGGCATCCTCCAAACCGGATTCACCGAATTGCAGAAAATAACCATTTAAATCACTTTGCAAATTGTTATTATCCGATACAAGATAAACCCGTGCATTGTTGTTTGCAGAAGGGCTGAATGAGAGCTTGATCCAGAACTGCCATTCGGTGCTGATCATATCATGATTTGATGTGGCAAGATATGATTCTTCCTCCGTGTCATCATTCAACTGGAGCTGGAAATTACTGTTAACTTTGAATTTTGTGGTGTCCCCATTCCAGGCGGGATCGCTGGTGAAATTCCCATCGCTGAAATCATCAATGAATTGTGCTTGTAAATTTAAACTCAACATAAAACATACGGCAATCATTGCGATAAAAGGTATGCATGAATACCTGTACTTTTGGTTGTTAAATGGTTTGAAAAGTTTCATTATTATTAATTTTGCAGATGTTTTACAATATTTGCTAATTATACTAATTTTGCAGGAATTTTTCAGTATTGTTATAATCAGCAGATTATAAAGATACAAAATTTTTGAGAAAGCAAAAGACTGAAGTGAGAATATATCATAACATCGAAGAGTTTATCAATGTTCCCAATCCGGTTGTGACGGTAGGTACTTTTGATGGTGTTCATATTGGTCACCAAATGATCATTAAAAAAATGCGTGAAATTGCCGAATCCATTCGCGGTGAAACCGTTCTTGTTACCTTTGATCCGCATCCCCGGCTTGTTATTCATCCCGATAGCAAAAACCTTAAATTTATCAATACTACAAAAAGAAAACTCGAATTAATTGAAAAAGCCGGGATTCAGCATCTGATCATTATTAAGTTCACGAAAGAATTTGCAAAGAAGAAATCCAAAGAATTCATCAAGAATATCGTAGTAGATAAAATTCACACAAAGAAACTGATTATTGGCTACGATCATCATTTTGGCAGGAACCGCATGGGTGATTTCAACATACTGTATGATCTGGGCAAAGAATACGGTTTTGATGTTGAACGTATATCGGCACAAAGTGTGAACAATATCAATGTGAGCTCCACAAAGATCAGAAAAGCGCTGAATGAAGGTAAAGTTCATATTGCCAATCAACTGCTTGGTTATGAGTATTCAATTACCGGAAAAGTAATAAAAGGGCAAAAGATCGGTCGTAAAATTGGTTTTCCGACAGCAAATATTGAACTGGATGATAAATACAAACTTATCACTGCAAATGGTGTGTATGCCTGCCAAATTGAATGGGAAGGAAAAATGTATAAAGGGATGGGGAATATTGGCACCCGTCCTACTGTTAACCACAGCGATCTTACTATAGAAGTGCATATTTTTGACTTTAACAAGGAAATTTATGATGAGTGTATTACCATTTATTTTGTTGACCGGTTGAGAGATGAAAAGAAATTTAAAAACCTTGAAGCACTAAGGCAACAGTTGTTGAAAGACAGGAATAGTGTGAAAAAGCTTTTGAAGGCTTAAAATCAGTTTCTATATACCACAATCCCAATTTGCTTAATCCCCGGTAATACATATTTCCCCATCATATTCTGGATTTCTACCTTTTGTTTGCCCTTTTCATTGAAATGAAGGTTGTTGTATAGTGGGTATTTTATTTCGAAATAATCAGCCTTTTTCTCCCCAATGATTTTATTATCAATATTAAATAGCGTGATACTGGCTTCTCGTAAACGCTGTTCCCCATTCGCTGCTTTTAATTCGGTATTAAACTTTAATTTTTTTTCAGGGAAATTTTTGTTGTATCTCACGCAAAGCCAAATATTATAATCGGCATCAGTATTACTGATATTGAAATCAAAAGAAATAATCCTGAATTTATTCCATGTTTGATTTTCAAACACGGTAAATTCTTCATATTCAGTTACAGGATTACCACAAGAGAAAAAGAGTAGCAATATGATGATAAAAAATACCGCTTGTTTCATTTTTTTCCTTAGTTTTACACAAAGTTAAAGATAATCCGCCAAAATAAACCGTAAGCATTAAACTGCTGCAACATGACAAAAAATAAGTATTATGTCGTTTGGAGAGGGAACAATACAGGCATTTTCGAAAACTGGAAAGAATGCGAAAGTGCAGTGAAGGGATTTGACGGTGCCAGATTCAAATCATTCAATAATGAATTTATAGCCGAATATGCTTACCGGACAGGCCCGGAAAAAAACATCTGGAATGCAATGAGCAGCCAGGATTATGAAAAGCTCAGACAAAAAATTGACTTGCCTTTGCTTGACAGCATCAGTGTGGATGCAGCATGCAAAGGAAACCCGGGAATTATGGAATACCGTGGCGTTGATACACGCTCAGGAATAGAATTGTTTGCCCAGGGCCCTTTTGATGAAGCTACGGTGAATATCGGGGAATTTCTTGCCATAGTGCATGCTTTGGCCCAATTGAAAAAGGAACGGAAAAACACACCCATTTATTCCGATTCCAGAACTGCAATGAAATGGGTAGCGGACAAACATGTAAATACCCGTCTTGACAGAACCCTCCGAAACAAACAACTCTTTGAATATGTCGGGCGGGCGGTGATCTGGTTAAAAAGCCAGAACTACAGCAACCCGATTTTGAAATGGGATACGGAAAACTGGGGGGAGATTCCGGCGGATTATGGAAGGAAATAAATGGGCAACAAGATACGGGTTGAGTGTTGCGGGAGGTAATTAT
>CAZTAW010000038.1:0-17489 GCA_964611705.1 uncultured Bacteroidales bacterium | reverse complement strand
ATAAAGAATTTAAAACATTAAATCCTGTATGGAAAATTGAAAGAGCGATTGGAATGCTTACGGGATTTTGAAATGCGGATGAACCGTCTATTTTCAGTGTTAGAAAATTGGTCCCGTAAAGTAAAAACCTGAACAAGATCAGTGCCCAGATCACTCCGAATAAGTTGAATATTAAGTGTGTTAATGCTGTTCTTTTTGCAGAAATGTTGGCAACAAGCGAAGCAATCAATGCAGTTGATGTTGTACCGATATTTTCGCCCAGTACCATTGCTGCAGCCAGTGGGAAAGATATCCATCCCTGCGTGGCAATTACAAAGGTAAGGGCAATGGTGGCGCTGGATGACTGAAAAACTATGGTTAATAAAACACCAATCCCAACAAAAAGCAGAATATCTATAAAAGTAGATTGGGAATTGGATGAAAAATGTTCGAAAAAATACGTGCTTTGATCCACAGCAGGCATATTTTCTTTCAAAAAGTTGAGCCCCATAAACAAAATGGCAAAGCCGAAAATAAACTCTGCAAACGATCTTCGTTTAGATTTTTTTGAAAGCATCATAGGCATGCTTACAGCAATTAACGGAAGCAGAATTGCACTGATATGAAATGTTTTTCCAAAACCCAGCAGGCTGATCAGCCAGGGTGTGATTGTTGTACCGATATTGGCACCCATAATGAGACTGATGGATTCAACAAGCGACATCAATCCGGCGTTAACAAAACTAACCAGCATTACTGTGGTTGCGGATGATGACTGTATGGCTGCCGTAACTACAAGCCCGGTAAGCAAACCTCTAAACCTGTTGGCTGTGATAGCCGAGAGGATTCTCCTCATTTTTTCACCTGCTACTTTTTGCAGGGCTTCGCTCATGAATTTCATCCCGAAAAGGAACATTCCGAGCGAACCAATAATGGTAAGCGTTTTTAAAATGATGTTGATGGCTTCCATGTTTAAATTGAGCTCTGCTAATTTATAGCAAAATAAAGAAAAATATTTAACCCATTCATTATCTAAGGATTTAATATTCTCTTCATTATGCCATTATGCCTCAAATATTTCACTAATTCATCAAAATCAATCCCAACATCAATATGCCCGAAGCTACGTGGGGCGATATCGTAATAGTTGTAATAGAAATGAATTCTCATGTTGGTTAGGTAAAAGTTTTTTGTGGGTTGTATGGTGTCATAAAAAAAGCTGTGTTTTGTCAGAGACTGGCCTTCCGGGATCTCAAATTTTTGCCGGATATTTTCATCAATAAGACGTGTAATAACTGTATCAGCATTTTCTGTAAAAATATCTTCGAGCATCATTTCCCTGCCCTCAATAAGATCTATAACAGTGTATTTATTCACCAATAAACCATTGGCACCGGCTGTGAAAGCATAATCAGAAATACTAAATGTTAACACATAGTTATCATTAAGAATGATATTCATGCTTTTGTCTTTTTCCCAGATCAACGGCCTGTTTTGATCAAGCAGGTCAATGTTTGCTTCTTTATACTGTTTGAAATAAGCAGTTGCCATTGTTTTTAAAATATTCCTGGTATAAACTTTTTTATCTGTATTCCCGGTAAATATTCCAAGCATTATTTCGGTCATAAAATCTTTTACGGATTGATCAGGATAGCTTCCGGGATAAAGCAAGGTAAGTCTCAACTTTGCGGTATGCTTATCAGATGTTTCAACCAGTTTTTCTTTTTCCTGAAAATAACCCACCTTAAAAGACATGCTTCCGTCAGGATATTTTTCATAGAATTCAAATGGGAGTATTCCTGCTCTTTTCTTTTTTGCGAATTCACCTTCCATACGGTTTCCGTTGATAAAAAGTCCTGTGAAAACTGAGCTGTCACTTATATTGTAAAGGATAAACTCTGTAGGGGAGATCATACGACCAGCCAACGACATTGTTTCGCTTATTACTTTGGAGTGGTCATGGGTTTCATGTTCAAGGAACCATGTGTAATAATTTCCATAAAGCGTATCGTTTACTTTAATAAGATTGGCGCTGATATTAATGGTTTTGTTAATGTTACCATGAAAATGCTTGTAGAAGAACTTATCGGGCAATTCCTGGCTTGACAGTCCGGAACCTGTGAATAATAGGATCAAAAGGATGTTTATATGCTTCATATTCATTTGGTTTTCTTATTCAAAAGTACGTATAATACACTGAAATTCTATTGTTAAAAAGGAAAGCGACTGGCCGGGTTTCCAGGAATAAATTCATAGGCACCAAGGTCAGGGTTTTCTGTTCTGTCAATTCCTTTAATATCAAATGGAACTTCAAGGGCAATTTCCATGCTTCCAGCATTAATAGCTGGGGAAAGAGAGTCAAGTTCGTAATTATTTAATTCATGGTTAACAAATAATGCATCCTCGTTTTTGATACAGCTTATATAATGCTCAGGATTTGTGATATCCATGCCGGTTTTGAGTAATGAATGATCAAACATATAACTGAATTCGGCGCCCCCGTCTTTGTCAAAATCTATTTCATTATCATTTCTTCCGTAAATGATGCAATTGCCAAAGTATACATCAAGATCAAAAGGATGTGAAACATCGTTTGTATCAATGTAGAAATTATTCATAAACAGATTGGGAGTTTGCCGGATGCTTTGGTTCCAGTAATTTGCAAAGGTGCATTGCTTAAAGCTGTAATCACCACCAAGCGTTAAAGCAACACCATAAGCCTCGCAATTGGCAACAACCAGGTTCTCGGCAGAGATGTTGTAATAACGCGTAAACAGTCCCATACCCGTCATGTTTTCAATAACGGTATTTTTGATGATGAGTTCGTTCCCCATCTGCTCCTGTAATGTTTCGGCCTGCAAGCCAATAAATGCGTTTTTAATTACCGCGTAATTGATTTCGTTATCAATACTTCCTTCATTGATCCATATTCTGTCCCATTGTCCTCCCGTTTCGCTGTAATCAGAGCCAATTCTGTCTCCCTGGAAATAAACGGGCTCTTCTATAGTTCCATTCACCTTGAGGGCTCCTCCTTTGTATATCCATAGCCCCCCGTTGGTATGGAAATGGATTTTTGTTCCTTGCTGTATTCTCAGAATTGCATTAGAATCCACTACTGCATATCCATAGATCAGGAAAGGTTTTTCGTTGGTCCAGGCTGTATCCGAAAATTCATGGGCAACGATCTTATAAGGAGGTAATCCCTTGACGTAGGTGTCGGCAATGATGTAGTTGGCATTTTGCCCCCAGGCAACCAAATCAACATCCTGCTGGTTGTTGTTGATATCAAAAATAATCTGATCACTCACAACAAATGGAGAGGTTTCATCATTGGGGTCCACTGTAACTTTAATAAAAATAAACAGGCTGTCATCAGCATTAATCTCAATATCATTAACTGATGTGCCGGGAATACCATCCACATTCATTCTGAATAGGGATGCCAAGCCGTTTTTTATGGATATGTTGGAGATTTTGATTGTTTTGTTGTTTCTGTTGTATACTTTGAGTTGCTTGGTAACAGAACCTACAGTTGTAAAAACAGTATCAAAGGATACAGAGTCTGAAGAGAACTCAAGTTTTGCTGAGGGGTCGGTTATGAAGTCATCTTCTTTTTTACATGAAAAGATAAGAATTAGTAAAAAAACTGGTATAACAAGCTGTGGAAGTAATATGTTTTTCTTTTTCAGCAGAACTCTCATTATTTTGTAAAATTAATGATATACTTCATTCGTACGCTAAAAATCAGGAATTATTGTTGACCGGGTTATAAAGCCTAAAATTCTTTGCGAAAATAATAAGAAGATTAAATTTGTAGTTATTATCTAAAACCATTCAACATGAACAAGTATATATTCGCATTTGTTTTTTTATTTCTGTGTTCTGCCACGCTGGCCCAGGATGATTTCGAAAAACCTCAAAACCGTATTGTTGTCGGTGGCGGGCTGGGACTACAGTTTGGTACGATAACAATGATAGATATCTCGCCAACGATTGGTTATAAGGTTACCGAACGTTTTATGCCGGGTATCGGTATTAACTATCAATATTATAAAGATACCCGATTTGAACCTGATTATGAAACAAATATAATAGGTGGTAGTGTTTTTGCCCGCTATTATCTCTGGGAAAATTTATTTGCTCATGCCGAATACCAACGACTCGGATATGATCAATTACTTTATCCGTCCAAGGAAAAAGAAAGGGTAACGGTTGATTCTTATCTTATTGGCGGAGGCTATCGTCAATGGATTGGAGGGAATTTTGCCGCCACCATTGTTGTTTTATTCAATCTCAACGAATCTATTGATTCGCCATACTCGAATCCGATTTTCCGTTTAGGTTTTCAGACGGGATTTTGATTCAAAGCATAGAAAGAACGCGGGTTAAACGGATTTTTTAAAAATATACTGCCCGTAATTACAGCAACTCAATAAATACATTCTTGTTTCCCATATACCCCATATACTCTTATAAACCTTATATATCTTTAATCCACGTATCACTGAAACTTGCTATCTGCTTGCCGGATATCCCCACCCTAATCCTTTTTCGGTATCTTCTTCAGCACATCCAGCGTTAGCTTCCAGAATTTCTCAACCGTGTGGATTTCAAGTCGTTCATCCGGGGAGTGGGCACCTTTGATCGTAGGCCCATAGGAAATCATATCCATATCAGGGTATTTGTCACCGATCAGTCCGCATTCAAGGCCAGCATGAACAGCCAGAACTTTCGGATCTTCATTGAAAAGATTTTTATACGATTCTTGGGTGATTCTAACGATTTCTGATTCCGGGTCAGGGGTCCAGCCCGGGTAACCATCGGGTTGCGTGATTTTTGCACTGGCAAGACTGAAAGTTGCTGCCACCATATCGCAAACGTTTTTCTTTGCCGATTCAACAGAACTTCTCTGGCTTGTTGTTATTTTCAAGGTGTTTTCCTGCGTAATGATTGATGCGAGGTTTGTAGAGGTTTCAACAAAATTTGGAATTTCCCTCGACCATGCGATCACACCATGCGGGCAGGCATATAAGGCGTTCAGCAGATTTTTCTGCGTGGTTTGATCAATTCCGAATTCAGGAATGTTTGTTTCTGATATGATTACTTTCAGGTTGGGTTCGGTTATTTTATATTCTTCCCTGATTGATTTTTCAAAACCTTCGGTATATTTTACAAGTTCGTAGCTGTACCTTTTGGGAACCGTTACAATTGCATGTCCTTCTCTTGCAATTGCATTCCTGAGTTTTCCGGCTTCTATCTTGGATATTCTGATGTCATGTATAATAGAAGTATTCCAAAGCAGCCGGTTAAGAATTTTTAC
This sequence comes from uncultured Bacteroidales bacterium, assembly GCA_964611705.1. Taxonomy (GTDB): domain Bacteria; phylum Bacteroidota; class Bacteroidia; order Bacteroidales; family JAIOZK01; genus JAIOZK01. Next base: position 12,190 of record CAZTAW010000038.1, on the reverse strand, counting down.
CGCATTACCTCTTCCTTTTTGAATATCATCGCCCGAGTGTCCGCCAATCAAACCGGATACATTAATGATATATGCTACAACATCGGATGGCATGGGTTCTTTTAAATAAGGTATTTCTGCCAGGGTGTCTCTGCCTCCGGCACATCCAATAAACAGTTCACCTTCATCTTCGGAGTCGAGGTTAAGCAAAATATCGCTTTTTAGAAAACCCGGCTTCAGGCCAAAAGCCCCGGTGAGCCCTGTTTCCTCTTCAATGGTAAAAAGACATTCAATGGGCCCGTGTTCAATTTTATCCGATTCGAGAATTGCAAGCTGTGTTGCTATTCCGATTCCGTCATCTGCACCCAGGGTAGTTCCTTTGGCTTTAACCCATCCGTTTTCAATAAAAGATTCGATTGGATCCGTTTCAAAATTAAAATCTTTATCGGCATTTTTTTCTGCAACAATATCAAGATGGCTTTGCAAACAGGTGGTTTTCAAATCTTCATATCCTTTTGTTGCAGGTTTTCTAATCAGGATGTTGCCGGTTTCATCCTGTATGGTTTCCAGTTGATGTTCTTTGCCAAATTCAATTAAGTAAGCGGCAATTTTTTCTTCTTTCTTGGATGGTCTTGGTATTTCAAGTATCTTTTTAAAATAATACCAGACTTTTTCGGGTTGTAATTTCAGGATTTCTTCATTCATTGTTCAGGGCGTTTTTTTGAATTCGTTGCAAAAATAGTGGTTTATTTCGTACAGTAAGATGCAGAAGTGTTTAATTTGATGAACAACGGTATAAAATTATTGATTTATCCTGGCTATAGGTATTTCTCTATAGTACCCATAAAAATTTGGTGGTTAATGGGTTTGGCAACGTAGTCATCACAACCACTTTCAAAGCATGCAGCTTTGTCCTCATCGGTGGCATAAGCTGTTATAGCAATAACTTTCAAATCCTTACGCATCTTTTTTAGGATTGTAGTGGTTTCGTAGCCTGAAATGCCGGGTAGCTGGATATCCATTAAAACAAGGTCAATTTCTTTCATGTTTTTAACGAACCTGACAGCTTCTTCGCCATTTTTGGCATGAATGATATCAATTCCTGAGGTTTTTAAATAAGTTCGCAAAAGCAGAAAATTTGCATAATTATCTTCTGTGATCAGGATGGTTTTACCTTTCCATTTGTTGGGGGAAGCTTTCTTCCTTGCAGATTTTTTTACGGTGGGGTTTTCCACTTTCGTCAGGGGGATGGTAAAGAAAAACCCGGAGCCTTTGCCAACGGTTGATTTAACCCAGATTTCTCCTCCCAGCATTTCAACAAGATTCTTTGAAATGGACAATCCCAGTCCGCTACCACCAAAACTACGAGTATCTGTCTCTTCGGCCTGCCTGAACTGATCAAAGATGATGTCCTGTTTTTCAGGGGGTATACCAATTCCGGTATCCTTAACAAAAAACCGGACATAATTGTTGTTTGATAATTGATATCCTAACTCAATCGCGCCTTTGTAAGTGAACTTAATGGAATTGTCAAGCAGGTTTGAGAGTACTTGCCTGAGCCTGGTCTTATCTGTTTTGATGATATGTTTTTCTTTTTCCGTGGGAAGTATCATCTTCAGTTCAAGTGACTGTTTGTCTTTACTTGATTTGATCCGTTCGTTAAAGGTTTCAAATAGCTCACTGATCATTTTACGGATGTCGCAGCTCTGATAGTTTAGTTTTATTTTTCCGGTTGATATCAAAGAGGCGTCCAGTATGTCATTTATGATGTTTAAAAGTTTTTTACCGCTGTTATGTATCAATTCAATATTTTCAAGTACATCTTCCGGCAGGTCTTCTTCAAGTGATAATAATTCCGAGAATCCCATGATGCTGTTGAGGGGTGTTCTGAGTTCATGCTGAATTGTTGATAAGAATGCAGACTTTAACCGGTCGGATTCTTTAGCTTGCTCGAGCGCTTTTTTTAGGTACTGCTCAGCTAATTTACGCTGGGTTATGTCTTCAACCAGACCTTCATAGTATAATTCCCTTCCTTTTGAATCTTTTACCAGTCTCGCGTATTCGGAAACAAAAATCTTTGTGCCATCCTTTTTTGTCCAAACCGATTCTATGCCTTTGATTTCAACTTTTTGCCTGATTTCGGACTTGAACTTTTCGCGGGTCATCCTGTAGTGTTCTTTTTCGCTTTCCAGATTTATATTGTGTAATTCTTCGGCTTTCTGATATCCCAGTATTTTTGCCACTTCCTGATTAGCAAACAATATCATACCATCAGGTGTAGTCCGGTAAACACCCATAGGGATTTGTTCGACAAGATTTCTGAACTGCATTTCCTTTTCCTTGAGCTCATCAGTCCTTTTATTGTACTGATTTTTCAGGTCTTTGGTAAGCATCTGGTACTGCCTGGAAATACTTTTGTTGGTTCTGTATCTGTAAAAAAGCAGCAGCAAAATCACTCCGGTAAGTGTTATCAAAATAACAAGAATAATGATCTTTTGCCTTTGTTTTGCAAGCTTAAGATTTTGTATTTGTATTTCGTTTCTTGATTGCTGCAGTTCGTATCTTGATTGTATTTCGGTGAGCTCTTTTGCTTTGCTTTCATAAATGAGGCTATCCTTAATGTCCGAATACTTGATATAATAATTCAGAGCGTTGAAAAGATTATTCTGGTTCTCGAAAAGCTTGTACAACCTGTAATAGCAGTTAGCTATGTATTTCTTGTTGTTTGTTTTTTTAACAATATCAAGTCCGCGCTGGTAGTAAATATAGGCGCTGTCGTATACTTCCATCAGATAATAATTTTTGCCGATGTTGATCAGGGAACTTCCGGTAAATGCCTTGTTACCGTATGATTCTCTTGCATTCAGTGCTTTGTAATTGTATTCCAGTGATTTTTGATGATTGTTTTGCTGTTCATAGGTGTGGCCTATTTTGGTATATATCGTTCCTTTAATTCTGTTATAATCAAGTTCAATTGCAATCTGTAGGGCATTTCTGTAATTGCTTAGTGCTGATTTATAGTCATTAATCTGTATGTAATAATCTCCAATATCAACATAGGTGTTTGCTTTGCCAATTTTATTATCATGAAATGAAAATAGGTACAGGGCTTGTTTAAGGTAGTGTACTGACTCGATAAATAATTTCTGATGCATCAGGACAACACCTAGTATTCCATAATTTCTTGCAAGCAGAAGATAATGTTCTGTCTTTTCGGAAAGTTTGATGGCTTTTTGTATATATTCTTTTGCATTTGAAAAATCGTTGGTGGCTGTATATAAATTAGCTATATAACTTTGGGTGTAAATGATCCCGTATGTGTATTGATTTTCCTCACTAAGTTTTAAAGCATCAAAAAGAAGTTTTAAGGCAAACTGGTATTTATTTAAGTTTGTATACGAGCTTGAAAGGTCAACCATAATCCTGATCGTGTTTTCCAGGTCATATAGTTCTTTGTATATATTGAGGCTGCTATCAAGATAAGCGATTGAATGTTTGTATTGACCGGAAAAATAAAGGGTCTTTCCATGGATACCATAAGCTGCTGCAAGACAGGATATGCTGTTTTGTTTTTTGCTGTATTCAATTGTTTTAAGGCTATATTCCAGGGCTTTGTCTGTAGATATGTGCATGTATTCTTCGGCAAGCAGATTGTATATTTTTATTCTTTTTTCACCTGATGCTGTATTTAATTCTGCCGTAAGGCTGTCAGTAATATTTGTTTGACTGCTTGTAGAGAAGCAAAGGAATGTAAATAAGACCGGAAAAGCTATTTTTTTTATTTTCATGGAGAACCAATTTAAAAAACCAGGAATACAAGATGGTAATTCTTAATTCAAAAGTATGAAAAAATATTCGTTATTGCAATAGTTATTTCTTAATACACCGAATAAGAAGAGGAATGTCTGTCTGATGAGCCTCTTATTGACAGTATTTCTGTAGCTATTTCTTCAATAGGTTTGCTTGTTACCCTGATAAGCGACCATTTGGGCTGACTCACATATATTTGTCTTGCATACATTAGTTCTCTCCTGACAAATTCAAAATTTGCATAGGCGCCGGTTGTTCCCCGGAGTACTTCCTGTCTGTATGTTCGTAATGTTGCCAGGTGATGGGGGTCGGTTGTCAGGCAAAAAACCCTTTCAGGGGGAATTTTAAAAAGCAATGGCGGAGGAGCAACGTCATAAACAATAGGTATATTGGCAACAAACCAGCCTTTGAATGCAAGATAAATGCTTAAGGGGGTTTTGAATGTTCTTGAAACACCCACAAGCACAATTTCAGCTTTGTCCAGTTCATGATCCCTGATTCCGTCATCATGATGAAATGCAAATTGCATGGCATCAATGCGCTGAAAATATTCTTTATTTAGTTGATTGAAAATACCAGGTTTCCCCGACGGAGCATTGGCAAAAATATCGGAAAGCCTTGATAAAAGGGGCCCCATTACATCTATGGTGTCTATGTTATTTTTTCTGCCTTCCCGTACCATAGCGTGACGGACTTGGTCCTGAACAAGCGTATGCACAATAAAACCACCAACTTCTTTAACTTCCTTTATAATTTCCTTGATTTCGGAGATGTTCCTGACATCAGGTCTGATATAAAACCTGGGATTAATGCCCGGAAATTGCATCAGCGCTGCATTTAGTGCCTGGTTCGCTGTTCTGCCGGTGCCATCCGATACGATAAAAATTTTGTACATGGATCAGGTATCCTTTAGTTTTTCGATGGTTTGCAATGGGTTATCCGATGCAAATACCGTATTGCCGGCCACAAGCACATCAACACCTGCTTCAACAAGCTTTCCGGCATTTTCGAGTGTTACTCCGCCATCTACTTCAATTAAACATTCAGGATTTTTCCGGAGTATGATGTTTTTTAGTTTGCTGACTTTGTTATATGTGTTTTCAATAAATTTTTGTCCGCCGTAACCGGGATTAACAGCCATAATAAGAACAATGTCAACTTCCTGTATCATGTCAGTTAGCAGATCAGCATTAGTATGTGGGTTTAATACAACGCCGGCTTTGCAATCCAGAGCTTTTATCTTTTGTATGCTCCTGTGAAGGTGGGGGCAGGCTTCGTAATGGACAGAGATAAGGTCCGCACCATTATCAGCAAAATCTTTCAGGTATCTGTCAGGATCAATGATCATCAGATGTACATCCAGAGATTTTTTTGCATGCTTTTTAATGGATTTCAGCACGGGAAATCCGAAAGAAATATTTGGTACGAACATACCATCCATGATATCAATGTGAAACCAGTCAGCTTTGCTTTCATTAACCATTTCGATATCTTTTCGAAGGTTAGCAAAATCAGCAGACAGCATGGAAGGTGCAACTAAATGACTCATAATTTTTTTCTTTCAAAAATATGCAAAAAATTGCGACCTGTGAGGTTGATCTTCTATATATATGACTTCAATATTTTACTTCTTGAAGTATGTTTTAGTCTCCTGATGGCTTTTTCTTTGATCTGACGCACACGTTCACGGGTAAGATCGAATTTTTCTCCGATCTCTTCCAGGGTTAATGGTTGTTTCCCGTTTAATCCAAAGTAATATCTTATAACATCAGCTTCGCGCGGCGTGAGGGTTGAAATAGCTCTTTCTATTTCAAGGCGGAGACTTTCAAGCATAAGTTCCGATTCAGGAGTAATGTTTTCATCATTTCTCAATACTTCGTGCATATTGTTATCTTCATCCTGAAGTAACGGGGCATCCATGGAAACATGCCTTCCGGAATTGCGGAATGATTCTTTTACTTCTGTTTCCGTAATATCAAGCATTTCGGCGATTTCAGCAATTTTGGGTTCCCTTTCATGTTTTTGTTCAAGATAGGTATATGCTTTGTTGATTTTATTAATTGTACCGATTTTGTTAAGCGGTAGCCTTACAATACGTGATTGTTCGGCCAGGGCCTGCAATATACTTTGCCGGATCCACCACACAGCGTAGCTGATGAATTTAAACCCCCTGGTTTCGTCGAAACGCTGCGCCGCTTTGATCAATCCAAGATTGCCTTCATTAATCAGGTCGGGTAAGCTAAGTCCCTGATTTTGATATTGCTTTGAAACTGAAACTACGAAACGTAAATTTGACTTGGTAAGTTTTTCAAGTGCAAGTTTATCTCCTTGTTTAATTCTTTGTGCAAGGGTAACTTCTTCTTCGGCAGTGATCAAATCCACTTTCCCGATTTCTTGAAGATACTTGTCGAGCGAAGCAGTTTCCCTGTTTGTGACCTGCTTTGTTATCTTTAGTTGCCTCATAAACTTATCCTGACTATTATTTAATAAAGGATGTTGGAAAATTTGGCAATTTTTACGGAAAACTGATTTATAGGTTACAAAAAAAATTTATCCTTCCGGTATATACAGGAAGGATAAATTTTTTATTTGTATAAAGTATGTGGTTTTTTTTAAGCTAATTATATATGTTTGTAGCTTAATCCCTGTTAGTTGGCTTTTTAAGCAGGGCTTTTCTTGAAAGTTTTAGCTTGCCTGTTTTCGGATCAAGGCCGATTAGTTTTACCTCAATTTCATCACCTTCGCTCAGGTAATCTTCAACCCGTTTTACATGTTTCCAGTCTATTTCGGAAATGTGAAGCAAACCATCTTTACCTGGTAATATTTCAACAAAAGCGCCAAAGGGAACAAGCGATTTCACAACGCCTTTATAAGTTTCTCCTACTTCAGGTACCGCAACCATACCCTTGATCCTGGCCTTGGCTGCTTCAATGGATTCCTTATCCGAAGAGAAAATATCTATGATTCCTTTATCTCCTTGTTCTTCGATGACGATGGTAGTGTTTGTTTCTTTCTGAAGCTCCTGAATGGTTTTTCCACCCGGTCCGATGATCAACCCTATAAAATCTTTATCCACGATCATTTTTTCTATTCTCGGAACCTGGGGTTTGTAATCATCACGGGGTTCGGAAATGGTTTTTGCCATAATATCCATGATATGGATTCTTCCGATCCTTGCCTGCTCGAGTGCTTCTTTCAGTATCTCTTGCGAAAGTCCTTCCACTTTAATATCCATCTGGCAGGCAGTAATGCCATATTTTGTACCGGTTATTTTAAAATCCATATCGCCGAGGTGGTCTTCATCACCTAAAATATCAGAGAGGATAGCGTATTTCCCGGTTTCATTATCGGCAATTAATCCCATAGCAATTCCGGATACGGGTTGAGATATCTTAACTCCTGCATCCATCAATGAAAGTGTACCGCCGCAAACACTAGCCATTGACGATGAACCGTTGGATTCAAGAATATCCGAAACTATTCTGATCGTATAAGGGTTATCATCGGTTGAAGGTATTACATGTTTAAGCGCACGCATGGCGAGGTTGCCATGGCCAACTTCCCTGCGGCTTGTTCCGCGCAGGGGTTTTGCCTCTCCTGTGGAGAAAGGAGGGAAGTTATAATGCAGCATAAAAGTGCTAGTGCCTTCAATAATAGCGCCATCAATGGTTTGTTCATCAAGCTTGGTGCCTAAAGTTGTGGTTACAAGTGCCTGGGTTTCACCTCTTGTAAATACTGCTGAACCGTGTGCGGAAGGCAGGTAATCAATGTCGCACCATATTGGCCTGATCTCATCAGGCTTTCGGCCGTCAATACGAATTCTTTCATCCAGTACAAGATTTCTTACTGCCTTTTTTTGAATATCATGGAAATACTTATTGATAAGTTTTTCTTTTTTTTCAAGCTCTTCTTCCGAAAGCTTTTCAATGTATTCATTCTTTATTTCATCAAAAGCTTCCGATCTTTTATGCTTATCGGTAATAAATGATTTTGCTACTTTGTAAGCTTTGTCATAACAAAAATCATAAAGCTCTTTTTCAAGTTTTTCGTCGGTTCCTTCTTTTTCGTATTCTCTTTTTACTTTTGATTTTTCAACGGATGCAGCCAGATCAAGTTGTGTTTGACATTGAATTTTGATGGCATCATGTGCGAAAGCTATTGCATCAAGCATTACTTTTTCGCTTACTTCATTCATTTCGCCTTCAACCATCATAATATTCTCAAGAGAAGCGGCTACTATCAGGTCAAGGTCTGCATTTTCAATTTCTGAAATAGCAGGATTTATAACAAATTTTTCATTTATTCTGGCTACTCTTACTTCTGAGATAGGTCCGTTAAACGGAATATCGGAAACCGTAAGCGCGGATGATGCTGCAAGAGCAGCAAGCGCATCGGGTGTGGTGTCTTTTTCGCCTGATATCAGGTTAATAATAACTTGTGTCTCATGTTTATAGTCGTCCGGAAAAAGCGGTCTCAGCGCTCTGTCCACTAAACGAGCAATTAAAATCTCATGTTCTGATGGTCTGGCTTCTCTTTTAAAGAATCCGCCAGGGAATTTTCCTGTTGCAGCATATTTCTCTTTATACTCTACTGTGAGAGGAAAGAAACCCTGATCTTCTTTTACTTCTTTGGCTGATACTACTGTTGCTATAAGCATAGTATCGCCCACTCTGACAACGGCTGAACCGTCAGCCTGCTTTGCCAGTCTTCCTGTTTCTAATGTAACTGTGCGTCCGTTATTTAACTGGAAAGACTTTACAATTGGTTTTACTAACATTTTTTAATAATTTAGAATCAAATGAATTTTTAATGTACAAAAAAAGGCAATTTGCCATTGCCTTTTGGGGAAGTTTCATCACGTTTATTCAACTATTTACGAATTTTTAGTTTGCTGATAATTGCCCTGTATCTTTCAATGTCTTTTTCTTTAAGATAATCGAGCAGTCTTCTGCGCTTACCTACCATTCTAACCAAAGCTCTTCTTGTATTGAGGTCTTTCTTGTTTTGCTTCATATGCTCTGTAAGATGCTTTATTTTGTGGGTAAACAAAGCAATCTGTACTTCTGCTGAGCCTGTATTTACCTCATTTTCACCGTACTCTTTAAAGATTTTGTTTTTTATTTCCTTAGTAATGTACATACGTTCTTGTTACTTATAAATTTTGGCCTGCAAAGATACAATAATCTTTTTATTTGTAAAATTTTATTGTTAATAATTTTTAAAACGACCATTTAAGACGCAAATATATTATTGTCCCATAATCCCCGAATTCTGTTCCGTTATCCCCCATGAATAATTGTCCCATCGCAAGCAAAGATAAATTTTGTTTGAGTGATAAGTCAATTGACGGACCAAAAAATCCTGATTGATCATTGGGGTTGTATATGCCCGAAATATTAGCTTTAATCAGCGGTGTTACAGGGTAGGAGGCTTGCCCAAAAAGAGAATACCGCGCCGGGGTAAGTGTTTTGGGTGATACATCAAGGTTCATGGCAAACATGTTTCCTCTCCCTGCCTTTCCCGTGGAGCCTTTGCTGTTGTATAAACCTGATACCTGAAAATACAATCCGCTTCTGAATGTGTAATTGGCACCAATGGATGCCACCAATTGCCCGCTTGAATCACTGAAGTTTTTGCGTGCATGAAAATAGCTTGCCTCTCCGTTGAAACCGGCTGTTTCAATTTGCCCTGACCAACCTAATCCCATTACATAATCATCATTCATTGCACCAGCAATAAGCTGGAAATCGTAATTCCATTTGTTGAATTTATACATACCTGCCACGGTCAGTTCATCTTTGTGATTGATTTTCGCTGCCAGTTGCATAGACGAAGTAAAACTTGTATAGTATTGGAGCCGCAAGGCATCGCAACCCGGCCTTTCAACATAATCAAAATTGAAATAATTAAAGGTGTTGAATATGTCATTCGGATTCCACACCATGTTAACACCCCAGTTGATACGCTGTCTGCCCAAAGTTGCTTCAAAGTTGTCTTTTGTGTAGCTCAGGTTTAGCCTGTCAATGTTGGAGTACAGGGTATATGAACTGCTGCCCGACCAGACCTTAGCCAGGTTAAAATAACCATCATCTTTTACAACAAAGCTTTCATAATCGGGCTGGTCGGGAATGGCTTTTGAAAGATGATTGATATTGGTAACAAGCTGACCATAATCGAGCAGGTTTCTTAATCCAAAATGAAATGTAAAGGAATTGGATGGATAATACCTCAGATCAATACGGTTGTAGATTGTGTTCATGGTTGTCCAGGTACTGTCAATCTTTTTCATCCAGATCATTTCCAGGGTTTCGAGGTGCCCGCTGATGTTAAACTTTTTGGGTCCGCTTTGCGCGTGCATAGAAGCAGAACCTAAGACAAACAAAACGATTAGTGCCTTGCGAATTCTTTTCATGATCCGGTTTCGGTGTTTAATTTTTATTTTTATCTGTATCACTTTCTATTTTGCCATCTTCGATAGTGACTACTCTTCTTGCGCGATCTATCACGCGTTGATCATGAGTTGAGAAGATAAAAGTGATCTTTGATTCCTTATTCATTTCAAGCATCATATCCAGCAGATCACCGGTTGATTTGCTATCGAGGTTTGCAGTGGGTTCATCCGCAAGAATGAACTTGGGCTTTGATGCAAGTGCTCTTGCGACCGAAACTCTTTGCTGCTGGCCACCTGACAGATCACCGGGACGATTATTCGCTTTTTCACCAATGCCCACTTCCTGCAATAGTTCCATGGCGCGTTTATTCCTGTCGCGTTTGGGAACTTTTTGCAATTCCATGATGAAGGCAACATTTTCTTTGGAGGTCAACACAGGGATCAGGTTATATGCCTGAAATACAAAACCTATGTTATGGAGTCTGAAGTCAATCAGGTCTTTGGATTTCAGTTCATGAATTCTGGTTCCGTTTATGATAACCTCCCCTTTGGTTGGCTGGTCGAGGCCTCCAAGCAAATTCAGGAAAGTTGTTTTACCTGAACCGGAAGGACCAACGATGGCAGTAAATTCGCCTTTTTTAAAATCAATATCAATACCATTTACCGCTTTTACCGGTACCCTGGTTTCTGTGTAAACTTTATGCAAATTCTTTGTTTGTATGATTGCCATTTTCTATCAATTTATTTTAACGAATATTTTTTTTCAATTTGTTATGCATCTTTCCTTATTGCTTCTGCCGGCCTGAGCTTCAATGCTTTTCTTGCCGGGTATATGGACGCGATAATAGCAGTAATGATCACCATTACGGCCACGATAAAATAGTAGGAAGTTTGTATGCCCGGGTAGGCTATGCTTGCATAACCAACGGCTGATAATCCTTCCGAAACAATTGAAAGATCAATTCCTGCATGTGAAAAATAACGAATGAGTCCGTAACTGCCCAGAATACCAAGTACTCCTCCGGTTAGTGAAAGAAAAATAGTTTCCAGCATGATCATACTGAAAATCTTCCTTCTATTCATGCCAACAGCCATCAGCATACCTATTTCTTTAACGCGTTCCATTACCGCCATCAACATGGCATTAACAATACCAAATGCCAGGCCGAGTAAGATTATAACAAGAAACAAGTAAAGCATTTGCGACATCCAGGAGTTAAATAATTCAAACTCCGGTTTGATTTGCATCCATGTTTGAACTTTCAAGTCCCCGGGTAGTTTGTTTCTTAATATCTCAGCGACTTCGCCGGTCTTTTTGTTGTCATCAAGACGGACGAGGAATTCGGTAGTATTCTGAGGATTGAAATCAATGAGCTTTGCAAGATCATCAAATTCAACAAAAACATTGGTCAAATCAAAATTACTATTATGTGTTTCGAAAATTCCCACTACTCTGAAAGCGCCATAAGTAATTATATTGTCAAGGTTTTGTATTGTAATTACCACCTTGTTGCCAATTTTTGTGTTTAGCTTATGTGCCAGCTTTTCTCCAATAACAATAGGCTGACTTTTTGTTTCAGTTTCAAAATAGGTGCCTTGAATAATTTTGTCGCAGATGGTGGTGACCTTTTTTTCCATCTCAGGTTTTACACCAATAATCATTACACCGGTTCCTGTAGCAGCAGTACTAGCCATTGACTGGGCTTTGATTCGCTTGCTGACTGCTTTTACATTTTCTGTGTTTTGAATTTGCTTATACAGTTGGTCCGTATTCGTAATAGCATACTTCACTTCATCATTTTTCAGATAATTTGAGTCATGTACCTGTATATTCGATAATTGTGTTTCGATGGATGAATTGATCATTTGCTGCATCATTCCGTTCATCAGGGCAACCGAAAAGATTCCCCCGACAAGGCCGAAAAATACGGCAAGAATAATCACAAGGCTTCTGAGTCCGAGAACACGCATCCGCGGGCACGCATATCCGAAGCCACGACGTTCAGGGCC
>CAZTAW010000037.1:0-17613 GCA_964611705.1 uncultured Bacteroidales bacterium | reverse complement strand
CGCCTCTGTACCCCATCATCACCTGTATTCTGGTTGACGAAAAAACTTTGTAAGTTGCCATCATTCGGCTGTTCCAGCTTACATTTTCTTTATCAACCGTTGCGGACTCAACTTCGCCTTGTAGTTTATAATAATATACATTGCCACCCAGAACCAGGGTGGCTTTCCTGCCAAATTTTTTGTTCAGCATGATTTCCGCACCGGATGAATGCTCTTTATTTAGGTTTTCTGTTGTATGCAAGACAACACCTTGATCTTCACTTTTAAAAACTCTGGTAAAAGCATTTTTCTTTAGTCTGTAATACCCCTCTACACTCAGAAAAGAATTGCCAAATCTTTTCATCCAGCCCAGTTCATAAGAATCAACATATTCGGGTTTAAGATCAGGATTTCCCTGACGGATATTATTTTTGTCAATGTAAATTTTGAAAGGATCCAGGTTGCGACCCCGTGGCCTGTTTATCCTCCTGGAATAGCTGGCAAATATCTGGTTATCACTTTTTAATTGCCTTGAAATATGTATAGACGGGAAATAGTCGAGCCTGTCAAGTTTATAGGTTTTGTTAATCGCTTCATCGGTAATGGAACGGTAGGTATATTCTCCTCTGAAACCAAGTAAGTATCCAAATCCAAGGAATTCATCATGGTACGTCACATACGCAGCATGAATATTTCTTTTAAAATCCATAATACTGCTAAACTCTTTGTTTTCAACCCAACCCACACCCAAAACATAATCTTCAAAAAAATAGTTTTGGTTTTCCACATCAATATTTGACTGAAATCCAGCTTCTAGTTTTGATACCTCGCTGAAAGGCCTGGTATAATCAAGTTGAACTCTAAAGTCCTGCGATGTCTCATCTTCAGTTGTCCTGAAACTTTTCAACGGATCACCTTTTATATTATAGTATTCATCGGTAAGCCATTCCAGTGATTCATCTTCACTATCGCCCCATCGGTCTGACCAGTGAATATTTCCTATCAACCTGTGCCCGTTGTTATCAAAATCATGAGATAAATTAAGGTTTATACCATAGTAATCTCTTGGCCTCGTCAGGTTTGACCTTGAAAGATAATACAAAGTGGAGTCAGCAGGATTTTTCCATTCTTCATTTTTACCATCACCTTTAAACCCGAATTCAAATGTTCCGTATTCGCCCTTCAAACCAAGCGTAGTCTTTTCGTTGATATACCAGTCAAAACCCAGGTTACCTTTGATGCCTCCTCTGTGCATGGTTCTGTTGCCGATGCTTTTATAAAAATAGGTTGTATCTGCACTGTAGGTTTCCCTGTCAGTTTCTCTTGTCATATGATAATCATCATCCCGGTAGTCAAGGCCTCCATAAATGCTGAAGTCACCCACCTTATAATTCAGCAAAAAATCCGCCTTGTATTTATCTCTCGTTCCAATACCAACATTAAAAACACCGGTAAGTCCGTTATCTTTTTTTTCCTTCATGATAACATTAATGATACCTGCTGTACCTTCAGGGTCATATTTAGCAGAGGGATTGGTAATAACCTCAATATTTTCGATCTGACTGGCGGATATTTGCTGCAAAGCATCGCTCCCCTGCAAAATACCCGGACGTCCATTGATAAGAACCGTAAAATTTGAACTTCCTCTGAGTTTTACATTCCCTTCGATATCAACTTCCACAGAAGGTGTGTTTTCAAGAACATCAGCGGCTGTTCCGCTTGCAGATTGTAAATCCTGATTTACATTAACCACTTTTTTATCAATCTTGTATTCGATGGCAAGTTTGTCTGCTTTTATTTCCACTTCATCCAGGTTTAATACTGCGGGTTTAATTTGAATTTCATCTACATCAACATTAGGATTTCTCGGCACGACAAGAACACCCCTTTTCACCGTTTTTTCATATCCTATAAAATCAGCAACAAGTGTATAAAATCCATAGGGAACTTTTTCCATCAGAAAAGTACCATTTACATCGGTAACAGTTCCGGTTGCCATACTCGAATCCCGTTTACGATATATCACAATGTTTGCATATTCAACCGGATTGCCTGTTGACTCATTAACTACAACCCCATTTATTGAACCATGTCCTTCGGGCATTGTCCTGCCTTTCATACCTTCCCTTTGTGCTTGAATGTCAGCATTAAAGCTAACACAAATAAATAAGATTCCAATTCCCAAAATAATTCTTTTCATATTTCCAAAATTATTGTTTAGCCATTTGACAAATTTAATTGTGAATTCTTGCGACTTTTATAAAAAAAATATTGAATGAGCAAAAATAAAAGCTGATGTCTCCAAAACCGGGCATTAACTTTAAATAAATAAAAAACTTTTTAATTGCACATATTATGATTATTGCACTTAGCTTAAGCACAAATGCACAAAATAAAAACTTCCATGATTTCACCGTAAAAACAATAGATGGAAATGACTTTAACCTTTCCGAACTGAAAGGTAAAAAAGTACTTGTCGTAAATACAGCTTCAAAATGCGGTTTAACACCGCAATATAAAAAATTGCAGGAGCTATATGAAAAATACGGCGGCGATGATTTTACAATTATCGGTTTTCCAGCTAATAATTTTCTCAGCCAGGAACCCGGTACAAATGAAGAAATCAAAGAATTTTGCCAGGTCAATTATGGGGTTACATTTCCGATGATGGCTAAAATTTCCGTAAAAGGAAAAGATATGAACCCCTTATATCAATGGCTTACTCAAAAGTCAGAAAATGGCAAGGTGGATGCAGAAGTTTCATGGAACTTCCAGAAGTTTATGATAGATGAAGAAGGTAATCTCATTGATTTTGCCAGTCCCAAAACAAAACCTTTTGATGAAAAAATTGTAAGCTGGATTGAGGGTTAAAATACTGATTCATGACCACAACATTATGAAATATCCGGCAGGTTTATAATTTGTCGGATTTATTTTTTGTATATATCGCTCCTTTTATTATTTTAGCCCATGAATATTTTTCCTAACCTAAAATCATTCATAAAATGAAACATAAAATCAAATACAATGACCAGGATGAAGTATTACACCTGGAGATCATAGGCCCTTATTTTAAAGAAGAGGCTTTGGAAATAGGGGAGTCTTTTAATGACTATTTTAAAGGAAAGCCTTACCGGCAGTTGGTTGTGGATTTGCGCGAAGCAGGGAAAATGGAAAGCCGGGAAACAAGAAAAATTACCAAAGACATAATTGACGAAGCCAACATCAGCGATGTAGCCTTTATAGGCGCCAATGCAGCTCCCCGGATGATTGCCAAAGTGCTGATGAAACTTGGAAAACAAAAAGCAAAAAGCAATTTTCTTAAAAACTATGATGAAGCAATTAAATGGTTAAAAAACAGAAGGAAATAAAAATGGAGGAGAAAGTAAACATAACAAAGGCAAAAGAGCGCATCAATACAATTGAAGATGTGTTAGCCAGCGTGGCTTCAGGTGATATGGAAGCCAGAATTGAAACAAAACACGAGGATGACTTCACCGGTATAGAAGCCGCCATAAACCTCCTGATTGATGATCTGACAGATGAGTTAAAAAACCGCGAAAAGATTCAGCATGAGCTGGAGGATAAACTTCAGAAAATCCAGGAACAACAAAAAACAATTGTACAGCAGCAGGAAGACCTGATGGAGCTTTCAAGCCCGGTCACAAAGGTCTGGGACAATATACTGATATTGCCTGTTATCGGAACTCTCGACAGCCAGAGAACACAGGTTATGATGGAAAACCTGTTGCAAAAAATCGTGCAAACAGGTTGTACAATCGGCATTCTTGATATTACAGGCGTTCCAACAGTTGATACCCAGGTTGCCAATCACCTCCTGAAAACTGTAACTTCTGCCCGCCTCTTAGGCGCTGAATGTATTATATCAGGTATCAGCCCGGCAATTGCACAAACCATTGTGCATCTTGGCATTAACCTTTCATCAATTAAAACAAAAGCTACCTTGCAGGATGCCATGATATATGCCATGAAACAAAATAAACATAGTGAACAGAAAAAAATACAGGATCAGATAAGTGATGAGGATTCAGAATAAATAACATGCCTTATGCTACAAGAAAAACGAATACCCATAATCAAGATAGATGATTTTCTGATTGTATCCATACAAGTTGACATGCATGACAAACTCGCCATTCAATTGCAATCTCAAATACTTGAAGAAATCGAAAAAACAGGTGCAAAAGGTGTTCTCATTGATATTTCCGTCCTCGAAATGGTTGATTCTTTTATAGGGAGAATGCTATCGGGCATGGCTTCAATGGCAGCAATTATGGATGCTGCTGTTGTAATCGTTGGAATGCAGCCTGCGGTAGCTATAACACTTGTTGAACTGGGACTGGAAATGCCTGGTGTGGATACGGCGCTTAACATGGAAAAGGGAATGGAAATGCTTGAGCAAAGACTCAACAAAAAAAACTTAAGATAATTTACAATACACAAACCGGAATGTTGGAAATCACCAGTGATACCAAATGGATCAAGCTTGAAACTTTTCAGATTGAATCCGAAAATGATATTGTAAAAGCAAGACAGATCGCGCGTTTTCATGCCAGAGAAGCCGGATTGGGAATTGTTGATCAAACACGGGTAACTACTGCTGCAAGCGAGCTTTTTAGAAATATGTATCAATATGCCGATGGTGGTACAGTAACCATCGAAAAAGGGCTATACCAGGATCATAATGCATTTGTTATAACTTGCTCGGATCAGGGACAAGGTATTGAAGACCTGGAACTGGCACTACAGGATGGGTATAGCTCAGGCCAGGGAATGGGACTTGGTTTACCCGGTGCAAAAAGACTTGTTGATGATTTCCGGATCAAATCGGAAAAGAATAAGGGAACAATAGTCAGGTTAATAAAATGGATATAGGTAGAAAAAACATACAAGAATACAAAATAAACAGTTATTCGGACGTAGGTTTATGCAGGAGAAAAGGTGTAAGCTTTGCAAAAAAATTAGGTTTCGATGATGTGCAGGCAGGTGAAATAGCCATAATAATAACCGAGATGGTTACCAATGTCATTAAACATGGCGGAGGGAAAGGACATTTCATGATTTGTGAGATCAGCAATACACATAATAAATCCGGAATGGAAATATGGTGTTGTGATTTTGGTAAAGGTATTGCTGATATTCCTGAAGCATTTCTTGATGGATACACTGAAAAGAAATCGCTGGGCGTTGGACTTGGTGCCATACGCAGGCTGTCTGATGAGCTTGACGCCAACCCGGAAAATGACGGAGACTTCCCCCCCAACCTCCGGGTAAAGGAAAATAAATACGGCTATTGCATTAGAAGCCGGAAATGGAAACCCGGGAGGAAATGGACTGCTAAAAACAAACATATACAAACCGGAGCCGTATCAAGACCCAAACCCGGAGAAACCCTTAATGGTGATACCTATGTATTTCTGAATATTGATGCCAATCGAAGCGTTGGAGCTGTAATTGACGGACTGGGTCACGGCAAAGAAGCACATATCGCTTCATCCCTCGCACGAGAGCAAATATTAAAAAAACCTGAATTAGCCCCTGATGCCCTGCTCATAAGCATTCATGAATCAATCAAAGGAACACGAGGTATTACAATTGGCCTGGTAAAAATTGATACGGAAATCAATAAACTTTTTTTTACCGGAATCGGAAATATCGAAGGAAACTTAATTTCAGGCTCAAATAAAAAAAACCTTTTATCTTTTGGAGGCATTGTCGGTCACAGTATTCGTACCCCCCGTGTTTTTGATTTCGACTTTAACAAAGGGGATATAGTATATATGTACTCTGATGGTATTACCTCCAGATGGGGATATGAAGAAATTGATCTGAATGAGAATCCGCAAAAAAATGCGGAGTTTATTTTTAACAAATACGCAAGACAAAATGACGATGCCACAATTCTTATCATCCGTTACATTGCATGAAATTGGCAAGCTGTCGGTTCAGTTTGAAACAGATGTAACCCGGGCAAGAAACCTGGGATCATTGCTGGCAAAAGAAATTTTGTTTGATCAAACAAACTGCATCAGGATAGGTACGGCTGTCTCGGAGCTATCTCGTAACATAATTGAATACGCTGAGGGTGGCAATATTGATTTTTATATAGGTGTTAAAAATACCGGTAAAACCGGGCTTGTGATTTTTTTTGAAGATCATGGACCTGGAATTGAGAACATGCAGGAAATTCAGAGCGGGGAATACCAGTCAAAATCAGGAATGGGAGTTGGAATTAGTGGTTCTCAGCGTTTAATGGATGATTTTGACATACAGTCAGGAAAAGGAACGGGAACCAAAATAACGGCTGCAAAATGGCTGCCCAAATCAGGCAAAGAGCTTACAACGGATCGTATAAAACAATTGCAGTCAGCTTTTCAGAAAACCATTTCAAGCGGTGATGCCAGTATGGTTGATACTATCAATTCACAGAACAACGAATTGGTTTTTTTGCTGAGGCAATTGCAGGAAAGAAATACCGAAATTGAAAGTATAAATAAAGAACTTGAAGAAACAAACCGCGGCGTTTTGGCCCTGAACCGTGAACTGGAAGACAAGGCCACCGCCATTGAAAAAGCAAAAAAAGAAGCTGAGCAGGCCAACAAAGCCAAAAGCGAGTTTCTTGCCAATATGAGCCATGAGATCCGCACCCCGCTAAACGGAATAGTAGGATTCACCGACCTGGTTTTCAGAACCGAACTTAACGATATACAGGAACAATACCTGAAAAATGTTTCTGCCTCAGCAGAAACTTTAATGGCGCTGATCAACGACATTCTTGACTTCTCAAAAATTGAAGCCGGCCGGCTTGAACTGGATTTTGAAAAAACAGATTTGTTTGATCTTGCCGAATCTGCCATGGACATCATTAAATACAATGCGCATGAAAAAAGCCTGGAACTTTTGATTGACATTCCCCCCGACATGCCACGCTATATTATGATTGATTCTGTGAGGCTAAGACAGGTTTTTATGAATTTGCTGAGTAATGCAGTCAAATTCACCAAAAAAGGTGAAATTGAGTTTAAAATACGCCCCAGCAATGTTGATTATGAAATAAATAAGGGTAACTTTTCCTTTTCAGTAAGAGATACAGGGATCGGTATTTCAAAAGTCCAACATGAAAAAATCTTTGAGTCCTTTTCACAAGCTGATCCTTCAACAACAAAAAAATACGGAGGTACAGGTCTTGGACTTACAATTTCGAATCGCCTGCTTGAAAAAATGGGCGATCAGCTTCATCTGAACAGCACACCGGGAGAAGGCAGCATTTTTTCATTTACCCTCGAACTGGAGATTTTCAGGGAACCGGAAACCAGATCAAGAAACTTTGATCAAATTGATCATGTGTTGATTTTTGATGATAATAAAAGCAACTGCATGATTCTTGAAAATATATTGAAATACTTCGGTATTGCGTCTTCTTCGGTACATGAACCTGATAAAGCAACATCATTTATCTTTTCGAAAAAACCCGATGTATTGATCGTTGATCACAACATGCCCCAAACAGATGGTCTTTCTTTTGTTAAATTACTTTTTGAAAAACACAAGGGAATAAAAAATGACCTGGTTGTTTTATTGATGTATAATTCTTCTGATGATGCTCATGATGTATTCCAGGAATGTAAAACCATCAGGATTAATTTTAAAACCGAAAAACCGGTTAAAACCGATGCACTTTATCAAATACTATATCAAATCAATACAAGCGAAACACCATCTGAGGAAGTCAGAACAAAACAAGATATCCCCAAAGAAGAGCAGGCCTCATTTGGCGGTGAATTCAGAATCATGATTGCCGAGGACAACAGGATCAATATGAAGCTGGCCGAAAGCATGGTAAAAAACTTACTGCCGGATGCAAGCGTTATCAAAGCAGTTAATGGGCAGGAAGCTGTGGAAAAATTCAGAAGCGAAAAACCCAATCTTGTTTTTATGGATATACAAATGCCGGAAAAAGATGGCTATACCGCAACCAAAGAAATAAGAGCATATGAAGAACAATCAGGCTTTAACGAAATTCCAATTATTGCCTTAACTGCGGGAACGGTAAAAGGCGAACGAGAACGCTGCCTGAAAATCGGTATGAATGACTATCTTCCCAAACCTTTTAAAGAACAGGGATTAAGATCATTAATTGTTAAATGGTTGATCAGACAGGATACGGAGGAAGAAGAGCTTTTATTAAGTTCCGGGCGAAACAAAATGTTGCGCTTTGATATTGAAGCTCTCAGAAACAGAATAGATAACAACCAGGAAATTTTTGAACAATTGATAGAGGCTGTGAATACGGATTTCCCTGAAAATATTAATGCCCTCAAAAAAGGTCTTCGCGATAAGAACCTTGATCTGATCTCGGAAAATATTCACTCCTTAAAAGGAGCGGCAAGGAACATGAGTTTCGACAGGCTGGCTTTTTTTGCCAGGAAAACCGAAGTACTTACACAGGAAGAAACAAACTGGAAAACAATAAGTCAATCTATTGACAAAGTGCTCAGGGAATATGAAGCTTTATTAAAGGAATTAAAAAACATTTAATGCAAGATTATGATAAACATAGAAGCTTTTTTTAAGTTCACATATGGATTATACGTTTTAAGTTCGATAAACAAGGAAGGCAAATTCAACGGTCATATCAACAATACTACCATGCAGGTAACATCAGAACCACCTATGTTTACGGTTACTTCAAACAAAGACAATCTTACCACTGAATACATCAAAGAAAGCGGGATTTTTTCCATTTCGGTTTTACAACAGGATATTGATCTGAATTTTATGGGCCCCTGGGGATTTCAAACCGGAAGGCATATTAATAAGTTCACAGAAGATGTCAATTACAAAATTGGCCACACTGGTGTTCCTATCCTGCTTGATAATTGTATTGCTTTCCTGGAATGCAAAGTTGTCAACACTATAGATGTAGGCACCCACCTCATATTTATAGGAGAAGTAGCTGATGCCGATACTTTGGATAATCCACAAGCCCCCCTTACCTATGCATACTACCGTGATGTAATCAAGGGCACATCGCCCAAAAATGCACCAACATACATTGACAAAGCAAAACTTGAACAAAGTAAAAAAGAAAAAAAATCAACAGCTCAGAAATACCAATGTATTGTTTGCGGTTACATTTATGATCCCACAACCGGAGATCCTGATTCCGGTATTGCACCGGGTACCCCTTTTGAAGATATTCCTGACAACTGGAAATGCCCTGTATGCGGTATTACAAAAAAAGACTTTAACCCCCTTGATTAGCTGAATCGTTTTTTTTATAAACCATTTTACTTCAATACATAACAGACAAAATCTATTCCTGTATAAAAAGCAGGATAAAAAATCTTTATATTAGCCTGACGTCCCATACAACCTTTTTCACTTTCATGTTGTCCTATTGGTATGCATTAATAACAAATGCTTATTTAGATCACTTATAAACTATGACTTTAACATATTCTACAAGCAACATAATTACAAATTTATTCTTTGGGGTTGTATATTTGTAATAATCAGTTATATGAAACAAACATCAAAATCAATAAAAATGAAAAAGACAGGTTTTACTCTTTTATTTGCTTTTGCGTTTATCTTTGCTTTTAGCCAGCAAGTAGACCGCGATATGGTTATCCTTGAAATAGGTACAGGTACCTGGTGCGTTTATTGCCCGGGAGCTGCACAAGGCGCCGATGATCTTGTTGACAACGGGCATGATGTTGCAGTAATAGAATATCATGATGGTGGTTCTGATCCCTATGCAACACCTCAATCCGAATACCGATCCGGAACATACTACGGGATTTCAAGTTTCCCAACAGCCAAATTTGATGGCACACTTACTGAAGTGGGTGGCGGTGTTGCCGGTACCAGTAAATACAATGATTATTTACCGCTCTACAACCAAAGAATTGTCATTCCCTGTTCCTTCACAATTGATGTCTGTGGTGAGGAAAACGGAGGCACTTATGATGTTACTGTTACCCTTGAAAAAGTTGCCAGTTATACAGGTACAAACCTGAAAGCACATCTTGTTTTAACGGAATCGGAAATTGCGTACAGTTGGCAGGGAATGTCGGAACTGAATTTTGTTTGCAGAAAAATGTACCCCGACAGCGCAGGTACATCAGTTGATTTCAGTTCAAACAGTGTCATTGAAATTAATTATACTTTTACACCTGACGGGAGCTGGAATACCGATCATTGCGAGCTTGTTGCTTTTATTCAGGATGACGATAACCAGGAAATTTTACAAGGCACAAAAGTTGCCCTTCCCGATCTGATTGGTTGTGCTCCCGTTGCAGCAATATCCTGCGATGATACCTCCATTTGTGTTGGGGGCAATGCGCAATTCCATGATAATTCCACCGGAAATGTTGTAAGCAGGGAATGGACTTTCGACGGTGGCTCACCTGCTACTTCAACCGACCCTGATCCGGTTGTTAATTATGATTCGGATGGTTATTATGACGTGGAACTAATTGTTACCGATGGAACCAATTATGATACATCCTATCAAACCAATTACATTGAAGTTAAAACCGATCCTTCACAATGCAGCAAACCCACAGGTACACACCATGCCTGCATGGGACAGGGAAATAAATTCCGTACTGAGAGTATTATATATGCTGAAAATTATTTATGGGAAGTTGATCCACCTGAAGCCGGCACTATTTCCGGTACGGATACCACCGGTACTTACCACCCTGCTTCTGGTTACTCCGGTGACTATTCCATCAGAGTGAGAGCTGAAAATGAATGTAATGACGGAGCATGGTCAGATACTATATATGGTACGGTCACGCCTTCGCCTGTTGCGCAGGATCTTTCACCCGGCGGTAGCTATTGCGAAGGTGGAGACGGTATTGAATTGAAACTATACGGTTCTGAAACCGGTTTTGATTATGAACTCTATTTTGATGATGAACCAACCGGCAATATTGTTGCAGGAACGGGTGATACCATCAGCTTCGGTTATCAGACAGATGAGGGAATTTACACCGCTGTGGGCTATAACACATACTGCACAACCGATATGATAGGCAGCGCGTGGATACATATCGAAACCGAACCCGCACAGGCAGAACAACCATCAGGCCCGGAAGAAACATGCAGCAACGATACATCCGTTTATGTTACGGAAGAGATTGAAGGTGCAGATACCCTGATCTGGACAATTGATCCGGCTGAAGCAGGTGAAGTTATTGAAACTGTTGATGAAGAGGCAACAATTGCCTGGAGTCCCGCTTATTCAGGCTCGGCAAATGTGAGTGTGGCCGGTGAAAACGATTGCGGAACAGGCGAACAATCCGAACCACTGGAAGTTAACCTGCTTGCAAGCCCGCAACCTGTTGTTACGGGATTAAATGAAGTTTGTGAAGGAGACCAGCACGTGTATTCAACACAAAATCATCAGGATAACACCTATGAATGGTCGGTTGATAACGGAACCATTATGGATGGATCCGGAACACATGAAGTTACAATACAGTGGCATAACCCGGGCTATGGCTATGTATCAGTTACCGAAACAAATTCCGACGGATGCATTGCCGAATCCGATACACTGGAAGTAACAATCAATGAATGCACAGGAATGGACCAAATGAGCGCCGGCAATGTAAATATTTATCCCAATCCAACTTCCGGTGATGTATTTGTTGAGTTCAGACTGGAATCCGAAACAAGATATAATATTCGTGTTTTAAATGCAACCGGTCAACTGGTTTATTCTCAATCAGAGAAATCTGCCAGCGAAACACAGAAAATAAAACTAAACACTGCGACGCTGCAAAACGGATATTACCTGATCAGCATAGAAACAAATGATGGATCAGGTATTCAGAAAAAATTCATAAAACACTAAAGAAACGAAAGTTTAAGTTGGGTTTTAATCAGAACAAAAACGCCTGCCGGTAGATCAGCAGGCGTTTTTCTATTTATAAATTCATTCTATTTCTTTTCCGATTTGAGTTTGATCCGAATACCCATGTCATCATTGATGAACTTATCCTTCAGGTCATCAAAAAACTTTTTCGATTTGTATTTGATTCCCCAGTCCGTGCGATCAATTACAAACTGCGGTGTTGAAGCCATTACAACGTCACCATTTGTATTTACCTCAGCATTGAATGATATGTTTTTTGTTATATCCATGATGGTCAGGTTTCCGCTGATACGATAAAAGTTTTCAACCTCAGGATTTTCATTTGCCGGTTTTACATTTGTAATTTCAAAAGTTGCGGTCGGATAATTTTCCACATCAAAAAAATCAGCACTCTTAAGATGATTTACAAGCTTCATTTGATACTCGGGGCTGTCATTGAGGTCTTCATTTTCAATTGATGTCATATCAACCTTAAAATTACCTCCTTTGAGCATTCCCTCTTCCATCCGGAGTTCTCCACCCTCAAGAGAAATTGTTCCGTTATGTAGCCCGGTAGGTTTTGCTCCTAACCACTCTATTGTGCTTTCCGCAGGCATAACTTCATAAACCATGTAATTTTGATCACTTTTGGCTTTGTCTTTGGCATCTGAGGCTTCGGCCTTTTCGCCTTTTGGGCCTGTGTTGCATGATGCTACTGCTAAAGAAGCAATAAACATTAAAAGAAACAGATGTTTATTGTGTTTTTTCATGTTTTCATTTTTTAGTTAATGTATATTTTGCTGGAAACTAAACATCTGTACCCGGAAATTGTTCAGTGATAAATTTGTATTTTCGCCGGCCAAAAGCAAAACCTTGAATAAAGCCATATTAAAACTTGCGATTCCCTTTGTTATCAGTAATATCACGGTTCCGCTGGTGGGCATGGTTGACCTTGCATTATTGGGTCATTTAAATGTAAGCAATTCCGAAGAATACATCGGTGCTATTGCCCTGGGAGGAATGATCTTTAATATCATTTACTGGGGTTTCGGGTTTTTACGCATGGGAACAAGTGGTTTTACCGCACAGACTTTTGGTAAAAAAGATAAAACCGAACTCATATTGATTTTTTCACGGGCTTTGCTGGTTGCGCTCATCGGAAGTATCCTTATAATTATATTGCAGCGACCCATTGTCTGGATCAGTTTTCTTATCATGGATGGCAGCCCGGCGGTGGAAAAGCTTGCCCGCGAATACTTTTTGATCCGGGTTTATGCCGCGCCGGCTACCATTTCGCTTTATGCATTCTATGGCTGGTTCCTTGGGATGCAAAATGCAAAATACCCCATGATCATTGCTGTTGTTATTAACCTGCTGAATACTGCCTTTAGTTTTGCCCTGATCTATGTTTTCGGCATGAAACATGACGGCGTGGCATTGGGAACGCTACTTGCCTAGTATACCGGGCTTTCGCTCCAGCAACCGGTGCACAGACTGGTCAGGGTCTGGTTTTCCATGCCACCCCAGGGAAACTCCCCGCGCAAGGAAGCATAACCGTCTTTTTCGAAAGGATACTCACCGTACGATTCCGAGAAGTAATCCGCCATCAATGGAAGCTGTTGTTGTATGTAAGACGGATTTTCCCCATCATTGTAGTAAAACCTGATGGGCATGGGGTCGTCGGGAGTGGAGGGCCGGTCCCAGTATATGATATCGAGGTTCCAGCCTGTTTTTGCCGACATCACCATGATGTAGGTGGCGATGGGATCGCTGCTCACCCAGTTGAACCAGGTGGTATCGGCCACGGTGGTTGAATCCTCCAGGCGGCCGTTGAAGCCCAGCAAAACATCGGCGGGCACTTTGGCCGTCAGCTCCAGTTTGGCCTTGTCGGAAGGCCTGTCGTAGCAGGGGAACCATTTGCAGGCGCCTTCCGGTTCGCAATCAATGAACACAAAACCGGCGCCGGCGTAAAAAGCATTGTCGCTTATGTTGTTATGGCTGTAGTCGATCTCCACATCCACCACTTCACCGGGGTTGTACACCCGGTCGAGGGTGATGGTGAGGGTATCTTCGGTATGGTTATAAGAAACGCCCGTCATACTCACACTGTTGATCACCAGCGAATTGTTGTCGGCGTTCAGCTTGATCTCGCTCAAAGCCGTATCCACTTTAAAGTTCACAATATTGGTGGCCGTGAAATCGTGGGGATAGGGCGCTGCGAAATTGTCATACAGATTTATGTCAATGGTGTATTTCAACACGTCAAATTTATGCTTGGGTGAATTTGGGCTCCGCAGCACACTGATGTCGTGCGGGTTGTTCGCCTTCCGATGCGAGCAAATATAGGAACCCTTGTCTTGCATGTGCAGATGCTGGGCCGTGGCAGCCGAAAAGCTTATCACAGAGAGGAGTATAAGGTAAACTTTCTTCATGTTTGTTTTTATTTTAATACGAAGAATGAGGGGAATAATTATTGAGGAGGAGGAGTTTGTGGAGACAGCATAATTCTGTTGCATTTTTGCAGGATTTATTATATATTTGATACGATAATTTTGGCTACAGTCAAAAAACCATATTAACCTTAATCATTCACGTCATGAAGTCATTTTCAAAAATTGTTATCCTGGCCACATCCCTCATTTTTAGCAATTTTGTTCATAGCCAGGAGAGATATATCAAAACATACGGCACCATCGATGACGACGTAGGTTACAATATCTCGGTATGCGATGATAACGGATACATCATATGTGGCACCACAGAAGATTTTTACAATAGCAGGTTGAACCATTACTTTGTTCGGACAGATCACTCCGGCAATTTGATTTGGACCAAATCCATTGACGATCAAGAGAGCACCAATTTTGCGTATAGTGTCAAACCTGTTGGAGATAGCGCTTTTATTGCGGGGGGCAATTCATCTCTGCCATTCTGCAAAGATGACTTTGCATATATAAAGCTTCAGGCCAACTCAGAACTACAATGGAAAAAAATACACGATTATCCAAATCATGAACAGTATATTCATAGTGTTGTTGTTGATGACGATACAACTTATGTTTTCTGTGGAAACTCCGGATATTCAAACGACTGGTTTGAAAACAAAATAATGCTGGAAAAAACGAATGCTGCAGGTCAGTCTGTCTGGATGAAATTTTTTCATTGGGAATGCGATGATTTTTTCTCCCACCAGATGATAAAAGGCATAAATGACGGCTATGTGGTATGCGGTGAAAGAAAAGATGAACCATTATTGCTGAAAGTCAGCCAGACCGGAAACAGGGTTTGGAGGTACACCTACGACACCATACCTGATGCCCGATCAGTTAGATGTTTATGCAATGCCCACAATCAAGGTTATTTAATGGCAGGTGTAATCCGAAACGGATCAGTTTATGATAATGATCTCTTTTTTATAAAAACCGATACATCCGGACAGGTTGAGTGGGTTAAAGTACACGATCATGAAACAGGCTACGACCTGGTTTCGATTGACACCACAAACGACGGAGGTTTTCTGGCTTGTGTAAATTACTATGATCAAACTTATAAATCCGGTTTGATCAAACTAAATAGCATGGGCGATACGCTTTGGATGAGAGAATTCAGTTTTACCTACCAATCTGAAATGAACAGCATGACCGCAATCCCGGATGGTGGTGCTGTTATGTGCGGGTTCACAAGAGATTTCGGTTATGGAGGAAAAGATGTTATGGTGATCAGGACTGATGAAAACGGCCTGGTGACTTCACAGATCGAAAAAAAGGCGGAAGTCGATATATACATTTACCCCAATCCTTCTCCATCCACATTCCACATGATGAATTTGCCCGAAGATTGCAGGATCGAAATCAGAAATTCAAATGGAAGAGCGATAAAAAACAGTGGAAGCATACCAGTCATAGACCTTACAGATTATCCATCAGGTTTGTACTACGTTAGCATTGACCATCCAAATGGAATCACAATCAGGAAAATCATAAAAAATTAGTTATGAAAACTTCAACATACATACAGCTGCTTTTAATTTTTCTTTTTCTGATCAACATGCACCCGAAAGCCCAGAGCAACTGGGAATATGAATGGATTAATCAGACAACCCAAAGGCATCTCGACAATCAAATTCAGGATATTCATGTTGACAACGAAAACAATGTATATGCTTTTATTAACTTCAAAGATACATTGCAGATTGAAGATACAACCTATGTCCTTCCATACAAAGAGTATATGCTTCATGCCGCTATCGCCAAATACAGCCAGGATGGAAATTTTATTAAAGCCTTTACGATTGAAGCGGCGCCACACCCCAACAATTATTTATATGACATTAAAATGACGACGGATGCAGAGAACAACCTTTATATCAGTGGTGATTTCATCATGAGGATATTTCTTTTGGATACAGTAATCAATCATGGCTCTTGGCCTTACACAGAATCCATTGAAACTTTTGTGGCGAAAATTTCACCTGAAATGGAACTTATCTGGGCAAAAACCATTACCGGCATGCAATCTGACAGATGTATCGGACTGTGTTCAGCAGGAAACGATATGTTTTTAGCTACATTGCACAGTGGCGGTGGATCGAATATGTGTGTTGCTGAATATTTTGGAGTAGATACAGTTACTTATGATCATGCATTCATCTCATTACTAAATTTCAACCAAAACGGAGAACTTCTTTGGAGAAAAGAAATCAACTGCCGGGGTGACCATATCTCGCTATACGATCTTGGTCTATTTGATGGACAGATTTTATCAATATCAGGTTCAACTTTTTATGACATTATGGTTGAAGAAGATATAATTCCATATCCAGATCCTAACAGCTCTAAGCGAAGAACCTTTTTTATTGAATTTGATAAAAACGGATACTTCATGAATGGTAAAATAACCAAATGGATGATATATCCCAAATGCTGGCTACCAGATAGCAACAATAACA
This sequence comes from uncultured Bacteroidales bacterium, assembly GCA_964611705.1. Lineage (GTDB taxonomy): Bacteria > Bacteroidota > Bacteroidia > Bacteroidales > JAIOZK01 > JAIOZK01. The sequence continues at coordinate 796 of CAZTAW010000037.1, read as the reverse complement.
TCTATTTCTCAGGAACTGTCTATGATACAATGGTAATGGGACAGGATACCATAACAAACCATGATGATTCGACAACCGTTATTCTTGGAAAGCTGACGCATGATTACATGCCAGTTTGGTTTGAAGTAAATAAAAAACACTGGAATTATGATTTGAAACCATATAACATATTATTGACAGATGAGAGCTTGCTAATCACCAATACCTTTTACAAACACTTTAATTACAGCCATCATTCCTTTTATTTTGGAGAATATCCGGAAGTTTTTATCGGAAGGGTAAATGCGGGAACCGGAGACCTCATGGATTATTTCCAAACCAATTCCACCCTGGGCGTATGGGATAATGCAACGAAATTTGATCTATGCGGCAATCTTGTAATTGCAGGCGCATTTCAGTCCAGAGGCTATTTTGGCAATGACACCCTGTTCTCCCATCATTATAGCCTTCAGGACGGACTGCTGGCAAAAATCCGCCGCTTTCCAAAGCCCCAACTTGATTTGCTTCATGACACAACAATTAAAATAAGGGACACATTGGTTTTGCATGTACCCGATGATTATCTAAGCTATCGTTGGTCAACAGGGGATTCAACAAATTCCATCTCCATACCCGCAGCCGATCTTGGCCCAGGGGAAAGCTATATTTGGCTTGATGTATTATGTTATCTGCGAGATTCGGCAAGTATTAATATCATCGATGATACAGGTTTGGAGGAGTACAATGAAAGCAAAATGCAAGTTTACCCCAACCCGGCCAGGGAACATTTCGTAGTTGGTAGTTCGTTGTTCGTGGA
>CAZTAW010000036.1:0-18380 GCA_964611705.1 uncultured Bacteroidales bacterium | reverse complement strand
ATACTGAATCTTACAAAAAATGCAAAGCATTTTTCTGTTAGATGCAGTTATACCGGTTGGAGCATAAGATCAATTATTGCAAACCTGTTCCGAATCGGTATAATTACAATGAATCACGGAAAAAAATCATTTCATAATGATTAACTTTGTATAAAAGATTATTGCATTTGAAAACAATCCATAAAATAGTTCAGGGTGATAGCAGGCAAATGAATTTATTGCCGGATAAATCTGTCCATTTGATAATTACTTCTCCTCCTTACTGGCAATTAAAAGATTATGGTGTGCGGAACCAAATAGGTTATAATGAGGATTATGAAACATATATAAATAATCTTAACCTGGTTTGGAAAGAATGCTATCGTGTTCTTGATCATGGTTGCCGGTTATGTGTGAATATTGGTGATCAGTTTGCCCGGGCTATTTATTATGGAAGGTACAAGGTTATTCCGATCCGAACAGAAATTATCAAGTTTTGTGAGAGTAATGGCTTTGATTACATGGGAGCGATTATCTGGCAAAAACAAACAACAACAAACACAACAGGAGGAGCGTCATTAATGGGGAGCTATCCTACACCAAGAAATGGAATAGTGTCTATTGATTATGAGTTTATTCTGCTGTTTAAAAAATTGGGAACGCCTGCAAAAGTATCTGGTGAAATAAAGGAACAATCGAAACTAACAAAAAAGGAGTGGGTCAATTATTTTTCAGGTCACTGGAATTTTGGAGGAGCCCAACAAGATGGGCATTTAGCTATGTTTCCCGAAGAATTGCCGAGGCGATTAATCAAAATGTTTTCTTTTAAAGGTGAAACAGTCCTGGATCCTTTTATGGGAAGCGGAACAACATTGCTGGCAGCCAGAAATCTTGGAAGAAGTTCTATTGGTTATGAGATCAATGCCGGTTTTATTGAGGTCGCAAAAAGAAAACTTAATGTGAATCAAACTGATATAACCGGTGCAGCCTTTGAGTTTATTGAGGATACCAGCAATGTGAATTTTGATGAGGAAATAAAAAAACTACCTTATGTATTTGTTGATTACCATAAATTTAACAATAGGATAGATCCCAAAAAGTTACAATTCGGATCAAAGATTGATCATAATTCAGGCGGGCGCGAAGATTATTACAGTGTAAAAGAAGTACTTAGCCCGGAGCTGGTAAAATTGAATACCGGAGTTGTTATAAGGCTGATTGGAATCAGGGAGAAGCGTGAGACTAACGGTAAAGCAATGCAGTACATTATAAATAAAACAAAGGGGCAGAAAGTGTTTCTTAAGTTTGACAATATGAAATACGATAAAGATAATAACCTGATGTGTTATTTATTTCTTAAGAATAAGACTTTTATCAATGCTCATTTGTTAAAGGAAGGGCTTGTATTTCCTGATAAATCCATCAATTATAAATATAAAGCAAAGTTTATAAGTATAGGTTTAGGATCAAGAGTTGAAAATATGGAGGAGATAACCATATGATATTAGTTTTTTAATTTAAAACTTTTATGACGAAAATCAAAAAACTTTTTAAGATACTCGGTGCAGTTGCCCGAAAACCTTATTTGCTTAATAATGTAGTCAATGACAACGATTACTGGTTCGATTACGTGAAAACAAAACATGATCTTGCTAAAGGATTAGCTGTTGTTGAACTGGATGAATTGTTTAAGGATTTTCAGGAAGAATTGAAGTTGTTTGGTTTTCTTGACGGAAGCTCTTTACCAACTGATATTTCGTTGCTTACAAAATTTGCAAAAAAAATTGAGGATTGCAAATATTTCGAAATCGGTACATGGCGCGGCGAAAGTGTAGCCAATGTTGCCTGTTTTGCAAAGGAGTGTTATACCCTTAACTTGTCGGATGAAGAAATGAAGACTCTCAAATTTCCTCGAAAATACATTGATCTGCATGGATTTTTTTCAAAGAATCATAAGAACATTCATCATCTGAAAGGAAATTCCAAAACATTTGATTTTAAAGGACTGAACAAGCAATTCGACCTGATTTTTATTGATGGGGACCATCATTATGATTTTGTAAAAAACGATACGGAAAAAGTTATCGAAAACCTGATCCATGACAAATCAATCATTGTATGGCATGATTACGCCTATAATCCCGAAAATATTAGATATGAAGTGCTGGCTGCAATTCTTGATGCCTGTCCGCAAGAAATGCATGGGAAACTATACCATGTTGGAAATACCATGTCAGCAGTTTTATTACATGAAGATTATAAAACACACACCCTTGAAAATCCAACCACACCAACCCATTTTTTTGAAGTGAATCTTAAATTGAAGAAACCGGAAGAATAGTTATTTCTTTTCCGCAGACTCCTTATTGCTCAGCGATCGTTTAAATTCTTTGTAAAACAGATCAATATCTGCTTTACGGGGAATAAATGCCCGGGCCTTAAGCTTTGACTCCCTGATGAAAACAAAAAACACAATTAATGATGTTACTGTATAAGAAATGCTTGTTGCAATTCCGGCCCCGATAATTCCCATTGCAGGTATCAACCAGGAAAACAAAACAATGGAAACGATAAGCCCGGCAAAGGATGAAATGGTATTGATATGGTACTTGCCGGTTCCGGAAAAATAATGCCCCACGATCAAGGCAATATTAAAAAACAATACACCCGGTGCAAGGGAGCGGATCACATAACTGATTTCGCCAAATCCTTCACCATAAATAAAAGTATAGAAGGAGGGAGGCAGAAAAACCATTACAACTAACAGAGCAAAGCTAAGAATAAGGCCGGCCCTGGCCAGGTTAAGAGTCAGGTTTTGAGCGTATGTTTTGTCAGTTGTATTGGCGATTCTTGCATACTGAACCAGGCTGATAGAGCGGCTTATCAGCCAGATGGATTCAATCAATGAAGTGCTGTTAGAATAAATTCCGACCTCTGATTCGGAGAATGTTTTCTCAAGCCAGTAATAGCTCATTCTGAAGCTTAACAACTGAAAAATATGTGCTAACTGGTTTAACAGACCAAATTTGATCATTTCTCTTATAATTCCGAGATAAGTTCTCATACCTGATATCCTGAAAGTACCGCAGAACCTCATCATGTAAAACAGGCTTACAAGAAATGACATGCCAAAGGCAAGATAAAGAGAAATGAAGTACGATTGTATTGTTTGCTGTTTCAGAATAAAAAAGAAAACAGCCAATGAAATTATGATCACTAAGGGCTGGATGAGTGCAATGAAATTGGATGCTTTGATCTTTTCTTTACCGATAAGAATGGTTGAATTAATGGATGTAAAAGCATTGATAACTGATAAAACGCAGATGTTAAAAATAAATTCCTGTGCTACCAGGCTTGTATAACTGAAGACTAAAAAAAAAACAAAGCTTGTCAGCATAGACCAGAGGTAGGCCGGAAGCATGATCAGGTAGTAAGCATAGCGTGGTACAAGATAAACAATGGTGCCTCCGCCCATCAAATTTGAGAATACCAGAATATATGCGATTGTAGCAATGATTATACCTTGTTGCCCTTTTCCTTCAGGGCCCAGGAATCGGGAAATAACAATAGTGATCAGCAAACTCAAAATGGCTGAAAAAAAACGGGTACCGAATGTGTTCAATATTTTATTGATCACTTCTTATAATATTTGGTAGTCAATTATTCTTATTTAAAACATCAGAATAAACCTTAAAAAGTGCGTTTCCGATCACTTCATTACTGAAATGCTCAACAGCATATTTTCTGATTTTCTCTTTGTTGTATTTTTCGGGGAAATCCAGTGTTTCGTTGATCACTTCATAAAACTCATCTTCATCCTTCGGGGTGGTAAGTTTGCCAAGATCATGGTTCATGTGTTCATGAATTCCACCCACTCGTGTTGAAATGACAGGAACTCCACAGGCATAGCTTTCCAAAATTACTACAGGCAGGTTTTCATGATTGCTGAACATGATCATGAAATCGGCATCACTCATCAGCCTTGCCAGTTCTTCGTTTTCTTTTAATCCTTTAAAGTGAACGAATTTTCCTGTAAGCCCTAAATTATCAGAGAACGATTTTAACATCCCGAAATCAATACCATCACCGATCATGATGCATTCAAAATCATCTCTTTTCTCGCTTAATCTTTTAAGAACCCGAAGGATACCGGAGATGTTTTTTTGGATATCAGCAAAACAGGATAAATGAACGATTTTCTTTTTCTCCCGTCTGGGCCGGGTCTCCATTGGCCTGAATAAATCAATATCAACTACATTTGGAATTACAACGTAGTTATTGTTTCTGAGTTTGTTGCTTATCATGGCATCACGCAAATTAGCTGTAACGGGCATAACAGCAGATGCATGTTTGATAACCCTTTGTGTAATAAGTTTTCGGAACGTACCATTGTAGGTATCCATGCCTGGTAAATATCGTGTCCAGTGTTCTGTTATCAGATAAGGTGTTCCATGTTGTATCTTTTGTATCAGAGCGATAATGCCCAGGCGTGTTAAAACATGAACATGAACCAGATCAATTTTTCCTGAATTTTGCTTTATCAATTTAAAACCTTTTCTATGACTTTCAAAGAACCGGTAAAGATTAAGCAGGTGCGCCAGGGGCTTTAATTTTATTTTTGATTTTTTAAAATATATTCTGATCGTAAAAAGACCTTCTTCCGTGATTTCTTCAATTAGATAAGTCTGGTTTTTCAGATTCTCATCTGCATGCACATACAAAACAGAAACTTTACAATGCCTGGAAGCTGCAATACCATGCCTTTGAATGAATAATCCCGGCATGGGATCATATTTGTTGGGATACCACCTGGGGAGGTAAAGTACGTGTATATTTTTACTTCTTGTATTTCCTTCCATATTAAAAGTACAAAGTTATCTTTTTAAGGAAAATGGGCTTCAATTATTTGAACGGCATTATGTAGTCTTTTTTTCCCTGTTCCTTTAACAACTTCAAAAGGGAAGTTTTTATTTTTCAGTTCATTGTAATACCAATCAAAAAAGAATTGCCGCAAACACGGATGTTCCCTTTGGGAATCCGGTTGCCAGGGCATATCAATATGCATCAATAAATAAAGGTCATAAACATGATTGTTGAATTTATTTAGGATCCAATCATCACATGTTTTATATTTATGTAGTGACCATATTTTTGTTACCAGAAATTCCGTGTCTGCAAACAGAAATTTTCCGGCGCATTTTGCTTTTTCTTCTTCTATCTCATACTGTTTTTTGGCAACTTTTAAAATATCAGATTGAACATACGGCCTGTTCAGTTTTGCAATATAATCACGGGCAAACTCCGGTACATAAACCGTATTGAAGTGTTCTGCCAGTTGCTTTGCAAGCATTGACTTACCTGTGGATTCGGGGCCGGTAATTGCTATTCTTTTAATTGTTTCGATTTTAAATCTTTTAACCATGCAAAGTAACCTACAAAAGCAAATACTGTCAAGATAAAAAATAAAACAGTTGTAGGATACAGTTCTTTGTAGATATAAATTCCTATCGAAACCGCATCAACGACGATCCAAACGAGCCAGTTTTCGATATATTTTTTCGCCAGCATCCAGGTGGCAATAAAACTCAGGGATGTGGTAAATGAATCCCAGTAAGGAACATCCGAATCAGTGAAATGTATTAAAATATATGCAATTCCAAAAAATAATGCAACAGCGATGACCAAAAGCCATGGGATCATTTTTCGGGAAAGTCGGCTAACAGGAAGCTCGCGTTTTTCCCCGGTCTGTTTTCTTCCGCCAAAAAGCCAGTTGTACCATCCGTAAAAGGAAATTACAAGATAATATACCTGTAACGACATGTCGGCATAGAGCGTTGACTTAATGTAAACATAGATGTACATGCTTACCATTACAATGCTGACGCTCCAGTACCAAACGTTTTGTTTGATCTGCAGGTAGATCGCCAGCAAGCCAAGCACGGCTGCTGTAAGTTCAATATAATTGGTCGTGACCCAGTGAATAAATTCCATTCCGGGGATTTATACTACTACATCAAGATCAGCATTTACGATCTTTAAGATAAAAACCGAATGCGGAACCTCGAAAGATTTGCGTATCTCATTTGCGAGAATTTCCATTACTTTTTCATATTCTCCGAATACCTGCGTGCTCATGCCATTTGTTTTGGCTTTGATTTCCTGATGTTTGTGCAATCTGTCAATAAAATCCTTTATCGGTGGAATATACTCATTATGTAAAGGATAATAGCTTATTTCAACTGAAGTTTTCATTGTACATTCTTTTTAGGTTACAAAGGTACAATTAATGCGTGTTATCAACAGCTTGTAAAATTAAACCTGTAAACGTAAAGAACTGCAATATGTTTGTATGGGGTTTTTTTATCGTCCCCGGGGGTGCTTTTTGCGAACATCCCTGATTTTTTCAAGCAACATTCTTTTAAACTTATCTTCTGATCTGTATAGAATTAGAATTTGTTTGGGTGAAAGTACTTCTTTGAGATTCTTGTAATATTCTTTTTTCAGGTCAAGCATTTGCCGCTCATGCACAATGATTGCATCGCCAATTTCTCTGGCTTCTTCTTCTGTAATACTTGCAAAATCTCCATAAGCATCTCTTTTGGATTTGAAGGCTTTTTCGAGTGAACGTTTTTTTTCATGATGCTGGTTGTAAACCGGCCAGAACTGCTGGGCCGATTCAGGTGTAAGTTTAAGTTGCTGCGTAATGAAAGCAATTTTCTGGGCTTCTATTTGTTCCAGTTTTTTTTGCAGAATGGGATAATCCTCTAACTCAACCTGCCCAAATCCAATTGTTGTGGTGAATATGAATGCGATGATTAAAATGTTGTATTGTTTCCTGATGTATTTCATGATGTGTTTGTTTTTTTTAAAGTGTGATTTCGTTCTGATAGTTTTCTATTAGTAAATACTCGATTATTGCATCCTCTTCGGTTGGGTTTTCTTTGGTATCAACCGGGATAAAATCGGTGTCAAAAATGATGATTTCATTTTCGGTGGTTGTTTCCTCAAGTAAAACAGAGATGATCATGTCTTCCTCAAACATTGAGATTAGTTCTGATTTTTCATCAATAAGATCATTATAATTCAGATTGAAAGTAAAATCTTCAGGCTGTTGTTTTTCTTCTTTAAAAATGAAAATACCACCTACCAGCAATGCAATAAGCAGAATTGCGGCTGCCGCCAAAGAATATCTGAAAATATTTCTTCTGATTTCAGTTTTCTTGTTTTCAGTATTATTAACAGTAGACATAATTTTGCCCGGTAATTCATCAAAATACTTCTCAGGGATATTAAATGAATCTTTTCCTGAGTATTTTCTGAATTTGTTTTCCGTATTTCTGTTATTTTGAGTCATTTTTAATTGTTGCCTTTCTCTCTTTGATAAATAATTCCATAAAAAGTTTAATGTTGCCTTAGCTGTTCTTCAATTTTCTTAACAGCGATATGGTATGAGGCTTTAAGAGCGCCTACGGATGTATTCAGTATTTCTGACATTTCCTGGTATTTCAGTTCGTCATAATATTTCATGTTAAAAACAAGTTTTTGTTTATTGGGAAGCCGAGACAGCGCTTTTTGAAAACGCATTTCAATTTCATCACCTGAGAAATAGCGGTCGTCTTTTAGGTTGTCAGCCCATGCCCCGTTATTATCTGATAATGATAAAGTCTTCTTTTTTTTCTTTTTATTCAGAAATGAAAGCGCTTCATTTGTTGCGATACGGTAAATCCAGGTAAACAATTTTGAGTCCTTTCTGAATCCTTTGATGTTTTTCCAGATTTTAATGAATACTTCCTGAACAAGATCATCAGTATCTTCATGATAAAAAACCATGCGGCGTAAATGCCAGTATATAGGCTTCTGGTATTTTTTAACCAAAAGCTCAAATCCCCTGTTTTTGGTTTTCTTATCGAAAATCAGGTTTAAGATTTCAGTGTCTTCCGGGTACGCCAAATACTTGCTTTTTATGCTTTGATTCTTGAATAAAGGTAAGGTTTAAAAAGACATATTTTTATTGTTAATAATTCGGGAATAAAAATCAACTTTGTTTTCTTTCACGTAATCAGTACTTTCGTTTCATTATACAGATACAAAGTTATAGAAAGAATTTCAACGGGTTCAGGTAAAATTGTACTTTCCGATAAAATCAAATTTTTCTCAAACATACGTTGTTACCTACCTCATATCCACCACATCCACATCGGGATAAGTTTCCTGGCTGAAAACAAAGGTAGTATCGTTTACCTGCAGGTCAGGTTCAAATTCAAGGATTTCATAAGCATAAACAGAACCGTTCTTGTCATAAATTACGAAGCTGCCGATTAGCTTGTCGGATTTATCAATGGCAATTTCAATCTTTGAATAGGTTTTTCCTTCTTCCGGTTTGAGCTCGATCATTTCATAGGTTTTGCCATGGCATACTTTTTCACCCATGAATTTCGATTTGTATTTTTCGTTGTATTTGTTGAGTAAATTGGAAGGGGTGATGGATTCATCACTTTCCTCAACGGTATTTACCATTACTTCACTGTCGTCAAGAAGTAATGTCCAGACAGTTTCACCATCACACATCACGACCTGACGTGCAATATTAAGCCGGTATTTATCTCCTTCAACAACAATGGTACCTTCTTTACTTTCATCTATTCCGGCTTCTTCGTTTTCCATTTTATAAATGAACTTAACCTTGAAATTATCGTAGCTGTTTGTCTTTTCAACAACTGCATCAAGTATCTCTGTGGCTTTTTTATCCCTGGTTTGCCCGAAAGCAAGCAAGCTGAATGTAATCAAAAAAATGCTAAATAAGTTTTTCATGTTTTATCAGTCTTTATTATCCAAATCTTTCAAATATTGTTCCAAAGCGAATTCGTTTGCTATTTTAACCTCTCTGGCCTTGCTTCCCTCGAAAGGGCCAACAATTCCTGCTGCTTCGAGCTGGTCAATGATCCTTCCGGCGCGGTTGTAGCCTAGCTTCAGTTTCCGTTGCAGCAAGGATGTAGAACCTTGCTGTGTTTGCACAATCAGTTTTGCTGCATCTTCAAAGAGTTCATCCCGTTCGTTCGGATTGTATTCACCCACAGCTTCACTTTCTTCGTCTTCATATTCCGGAAGGTTGTATGCTTCAGGATAGGCTCGTTGTGAACCGATATAATCGGTTACCTGTTCAACTTCATCCGTATCAACAAAGGCGCATTGCAGGCGAAGCAGCTCACTACCGGTGCTTAAAAGCATATCTCCCCGACCGATCAACTGATCAGCACCGGATGAATCTAATATGGTACGGGAGTCAACCTTGGAAATTACACGGTAGGCAATACGTGCAGGGAAATTTGCCTTGATGGTTCCGGTAATTATGTTTACAGAAGGCCTTTGGGTAGCAATAATAAGATGTATCCCAATTGCACGTGCCAGTTGTGCCAGGCGGGTCAAAGGGCTTTCAATTTCTTTTCCTGCCGTCATGATGAGGTCTGCAAATTCATCAACAACCAAAATTATGTACGGAAGAAAGCGATGTCCTTCCATAGGATTAAGCTTTCTGGCAATGAATTTTATGTTGTATTCTTTAATGTTTCTTACCTGTGCATCCTTGAGCAGGTCATACCGGTTATCCATCTCGATATTCAAGGAGTTCAGTGTCCTGACAACCGATCTTGTTTCCGTGATGATGGCTTCTTCGGTATCCGGTAATTTGGCAAGAAAATGTCTTTCTATTTTTGAAAATAAGGTAAGCTCAACTTTCTTGGGATCTACCATAACAAATTTCACCTGGGCAGGATGTTTTTTATAAAGCAGAGATGTGATGATGGCGTTGAGCCCGACGGATTTTCCCTGTCCTGTTGCTCCGGCCATAAGTATATGTGGCATTTTGGTAAGATCAGCGATGAAAGGTTCATTGGAGATAGTTTTTCCTATTCCTATCGGGAGTTCATATTTGTTGGATGAAAAAGTGTCTGATTCAAGAATTGATTTAATGGATACGATTTCGGGATGTTTGTTGGGAACTTCAATACCAATTGTACCCCGGCCCGGAATGGGTGCAATAATCCTTATACCGAGTGCCGCAAGGCTTAAAGCAATGTCATCTTCAAGGTTTTTTATTTTGGATATTCTGATACCGGGAGCAGGAATAATTTCATACAGCGTAACTGCCGGTCCGATGGTTGCTCTGATCTTATCAATCTTTATTGCGTAGTGATTGAGTGTTATAACAATGCGGTTTTTGTTCTCTTCCAGCTCATCTTTCTGGACATTGATCTTATCACCGTCCTCATATTTTTCGAGCAAGGATAGTGGTGGATACTGATATTGCGGCAGGTCGAGCTTTGGATCGTATTCTGTGTTAATGGTTTTATGCTCCGGTTCTTTTGAGTTTGTGGTTGTTTCAGGTTCTTTCTTTCTTTCCTCAATCGTTAGTTCAACATCATCTGTTTCGTATTCTTTCTTTTCACCATTGCTTTCCGTAGTTTTACCTTTCGTTTTATTTTCTTCTTTGTTACCGCAGATATTTTTATCTTCTTCAACTGCAAACTCAACCGTATTATACGTATCCTCATCCGAAACTTGTTTCCTGTCTGTGTTGGTATATTTATTGCTTTTCCTTCTCTTTTTTCCTGAAAAGGGATTTCTTCTGAAATATCCCGGGACATTAAATGCTGCTATTATTGTTGCGATAAATATGAAAAACAGCAGAAAGCCTGTTCCTAATTTACCCAGGATGCTGTTGAGCCAGAGGGTTCCTTCAAACCCAAAAATCCCTCCGAGTATTGCAAGTTTTTCGGAGCCTTTGAATAAAAAACCCAATGTGAGCGACAGCCAGATCATAATGAGGATTGAATAGCGGATTGTTTTTCCCAATGGTAAAATGGAAAGATTGACTGCAAGCTTACAACCGATGATCAGTAAAATAAATGGTATTAGAAAGGAAGATATACCGAATGCATGCCTGATAAGTAAGTTAGAAAATAATGCACCAAGATAACCCGTCCAGTTTTTTATCGCGACATCACCCTTTATATTATCAGTGAGGCTGGCAGAAATTTTGTCAAAATCAATCCACCATGTAAAAAAATAGGAAATAAAGGCAAAGAATAAAAATAGTGAAAAGAAAACAAGAAAAAACCCAATGATCTTCCTGATTTTTTCTTTTCGTTTTGAAAGATCAGGTCGGGAAGAATATTGTTTCTCTTTTTTTTGTTTCTGGTTTTTTCCGTTTTTGAATTTGTTTGCTTGCTTTGCCATTAATAATTTGTAATCGGTATAAGTATCAACAAAAATATAAAAAACATAGTATCTGACGACCTAAAAAAATCCTCTGTTTCCAAAAGGGAACAGAGGATTTATCTTTTTATGGATTTGTCTGTCAGCCTCCAAGCATTTTCTGCAGCTCTTCTTTGGTTGTAATAGTATAACCTTTCGGAAACTCAAACTGTTCATCAGACACTTTCATTTTCTTAACATTAATAGCAGAAAACTGCATGTTCATCTTGTCGTTATGTACATCAAACTGAAGCATAACACCTGGAATATCTTTAAAAACAGGATTGCTTGAGTTCTGATATGGCATTTCAATCTCGTCAGTAAAGTAGACTTTCATATCATATTTTTCACCTGATTCTTTATCATTAACTTGTAACAGGGCTTCTTTGCATACATAACCTGCTATTTTTTTGGTGTTGTTGGTGATGGTTACTTCGGTTTCAGTGTTTGTAAGCTCATCTTCATATTTCTGAGCATCTTGCCTTATAGCATATTTTTGCCCCATAACATCAATTAAAACGAATCCTGTTTTATCCTTTAAATTAAAGACTGTTGATTGAGCTCCACCCATCATATTAATTTTCAGTTTAAACATTTCATCTTTGATGATCATTGTAGCCGTTTTAGGCATCATTGAGAGTGTTTGGGTATCAAGATCAGATCCGGGATAAGAAATACTGTATGTTATAATTCCCTGGAAAGGTTTGTACTTTGCGAAGCTTAAGCTGCTTGCAATAATAACTATCGCGAATGTTAAAAATCCAATTTTAAAAAGGTTCTTCATGACGTTTGTTTTTAATTTTTATAAATATAATGTTTAATAATTATTTACGAAATACGATTAGTTTACCAGGTTGAATAACCTGCTCCACCTGATTTTCCCCCTGAACAGGGATTTATCAGGATCAAGCGAGAGCCAGATAAAAACGGCTTTACCAACAATGTGATTTTCAGGAACAAAACCCCAGAACCTTGAATCCATTGAGTTATGCCTGTTATCGCCCATCATCCAGTAATAATTTATTTCAACGACATAATGGTCTGTTTGTTCACCATTTATAAATATCCTGTCTTTTTTGATCTTTACATCGTTTCCTTCATAGGCATGGATAAGCCTTTTGTACAATGCTATATTTTTTGTGTTCAGGTGAAGTGTGTCTCCTGCTTTAGGAATATAGAGCGGCCCGAAGTTGTCAACATTCCATTTATATAAAGAATCGTGGGGGAATACTTCTGGTTTCCATTCACCTATCGGATAGATTACTTTTTTTACACCTTTTACAAATGAATAATTTTTGATCTTTTCAGCATTTTCCTCAGTCAGTATCAGTTCATATTCAGAGGGAGAAAATATTTTTTGATCATCCGTAACACCTAATCTTTCGAGTGTGTTTTCACTGATTTGAGTACCGTTTGTTTTGATTCTGTAACTATATTGTTTTTGTCCGGGGTTTTTGTTGGGTACTCCGTTAATATATACCTGCTGATTCACGATCTGCAGTGTGTCACCGGGCAGGCCAATGCAGCGCTTAATATAGTTTTCGCGTTTGTCAACCGGCCGGGTGGTTATTTCTCCAAAATTGATCTTATCGTTCATTACCCTTTTTCTGCCGTATCTTCTCACGAGATCATAATAACTGACATTGCTTTGAAACTTTAGTGATAAAGTATCACCGGACGGATAATTAAATACAACAGCATCGTTTCTTTCAATTGATCCGAAACCGGGAAATCTGAAATAGGGAAACCTGACCCAATCAACGTAAGAATTTTTGTCTTTTGTTAAAGGTAGTGTGTGATGAACAAAAGGAAAGGAAAGGGGTGTCATGGGAAGGCGGGGCCCATAGCTTATTTTACTTACAAATAAATAATCTCCTACCAGGAGTGATTTCTCCATTGAAGAGGTTGGAATTGTATATGCCTCAAGTAAAAAAGTTCTGATGATTGTAGCAGCGATCACAGCAAAAATAATAGCGTCAACCCACTCCCTGACAAAAGACTTTTTGCGTTTGGGCATGTCTTTCGGGTCAGTGTATTTTTCCTCGCTTTTTAATCCGAGCCAGGGTAGGTAAATAAAAGGAAATAAAACACCAAGGGCTTGTTGCCCAAGGCCGAATTTCCCGAAACACTTCAACATTTCAACGATCATTAGCATAAAAACAAAAACATTGATAAAGGGTATTAGCAGGAAAATATACCACCACATAGGTTTCCTTATGAGTTTTAACCATATGTACAGGTTGTAAAAAGGAATGAAGGTTTTCCATCCTTCTTCTCCTGCTTTTTCAAATACCTTCCACGCAAATATGCTCGGGATGGTAAATGATATCGGGAGAATAATAAATAATATCAGCATGATTCAATGTTTTTCAGTTAACGGCGAAATTACAAAAGTATTTAATTGTCTATTGTTAAATTTTGTTAAGGTGTTTGTTTGCAGTTTCTAAAAATTTTTACGTGGATACAGTGGTTTGTGATTGTTGCATTTAATCCGCCTGAGGCGGACGAGGGTTAATTCCCCGCCCCTTGGGGCGTTTTTCAATATTCCATTTAATACTCCGCTGCTCTGCGGCGGGGTAGTTTATTTTTATCATTCGGGTTTAATTATTTTGATGACTTTCTGACTGTTTTGATCATAAATCCTGATGAAATAAATTCCGGGAGAAACAGTGTGTATACCCCGGAAAATTTTCGTTAAGTCAATTGTTTTTGTTTTTTGTCCATTCATGAAGATTTTATCAGCAAACAAGGTATGCCCGCTGAAGTCATTAAGTGTAATGCCCGGACTATCAGAGTTTGTATTTTTGATTTCCAAAACACTTCTGTCATTTACCGGATTCGGATAAACTGCAGCGATTAGGTTGTCTTTTATGATCGTGTTTTCCGGGATGCCAACTTCTCCTCCTCCGTTAATTGTATGCAATATCAATCCATTGTTTCCAACAATCCATCCTCTGTCTTCATCAACAAAGTGCATATCCCGAAGACTGTACTCGGCAATTTCTGTTGACGTCCAAATTGTATCCCCGTCGGTTGTGTAGTGCAGCCTTCCGTTTGCAGAGCAGGCCCAGCCAATAATGTTGTTTTTAAAATAAATATCGTAGAAATAATCTTCATACTCAAACTGATGCACCGTCCATGATTCTCCACCATCGTTGGTAGAAAAAAGTCTGCCAACATTTCCGCCCAGCCAGCCGTTTTGATCATCAGTAAAAAATATGCTCTGAATGGCAGCATAGTCAGGCAGTTCAACAAAAATGCTCCAGTTTTCACCGCCGTCAGTTGTTTTCATTAGTGTGGACTGTTCTCCTGCGATCCATCCGCTTGTGTCATTTAGGAAATAAATAGACTGAAGCAGAACTTCTTCAGTTGTAGTTAGTGTCCAGGTTTGTCCGGCGTTGGTTGTTCTCATGACCAATCCGTCGGAGCCGATTACAAAGCCCTTTAAGGTGTCAATAAAATAAATTTTCTCGAGAATATATTCAGTTGTTTTAAACTGTACTGACCAGTTAGCTCCGTTATCACCACTGAACAGAATTTTTGAAATATAGGCGTTGGTACCTGTGGTATCAATTATTGTATCGGTTCTGGTAATTTTCCAAATATGATTTTCATTAATAACAAAAACATCTTGAATGGTTTGGTCCTCTTCTACAACAGAGTCTATCCTAATCCAGTTGTTACCGGCATCTTTAGTATAAAAAACGGATTTCTCCCCGCCAATCCAGCCACTCACTGAATCCTTGAAAAACACTGATTTAAGAAGTTCGCTTGTTCCTGCGTCCTGAATAACCCAGTTTGAGTCTGCAGGATACATTTGTGCCCGTACGTGGGTACAGGAAACAAGCAATAAAGTGAAAATGAATAGCTTTCTCATATTTATTTACTTTTATAAACAGGGCTCAAAATTAATAAATGTGCCGAACATAAGAGGAATTGGGTAGGGTAAATTTGGATGTGGCTCATTTAAGTTTAACTATTATTCGGATATGCATGCAAACAGAACGAAAAATCATCATAAATGTTTTCAGTTAATTCAAAATAAACTACCAGGAAAACCGATGAGTTTCCCCAAATACAGAAACATTGATAAAAGCATATTTGCGGTTTGTTGACTTTACATGGGTTTGCAAAAGGCCTCTTTCAGTATCACGCATCCGGTTGCTATTTGTTAAACCTGAATGTTAAAGTTACCCCTGGTGTAAAATGAGGTTTGAATTGGGCCTGATCATAAACAGGACCAAATCTGATGGAAAGATCATCGCTGATATCATAATCATAAAGATGAGCGTCAACGGTAGCATCCAGAATATTCATGATATACCATAATCCTGTTAGTATATAGGTGAATTCCAGATTTCGCCGGTAATAATCTCTTCCGCTAATTAGTTGATCAGGAGCATATTTATTAATGTATTCATTATTGATCGGGAATGCCGTATCACCTTTTGTTACATAATCGTAAGCGTCCCTGTATTTGATGTACTCATTGCGATTGCTTATTACGAAATAGGTAAGTGCTCCAAATCCTGCATAAACAATGGGAATTTTCCAGTATTTTTTATTATAAGCCTGACCGAGTCCCGGCAACACCATAGAGTATAACGTAGCTTTTTGAGGAGAGTGTTGTTTGATCACTGTGTCAAGGTTAGCTTTCAGGTTTGACTGAGCTTTTCTTTTTTGTCCGGAGACAGTTAAAACTGTAAAAAATAGAACAACCACAATCATACTGATTGATAACCGGGATCGAAAAAAACATTGTTTATACGGATGGTTATGATCTCTCAGCTTCACGGCAAAATACTATTCTTCATTCAATATGTCGAGGATTCTTGTAAAGTCCTCATCAGATTTGAATGGGATAACGATCTGTCCGTGGCCTTTAGTATTTCTTTTTAAATCTACTTTTGATTCAAATTTTTCGCTTAGATGGTGTTTAATCTTTTTAAAGTTTTCAGGAAGTTCGGATGGAGTTGTTTTCTTTTTTGGTTTTTTATCCTGATTAAGATAATTTCTAACCATTTTTTCTACCTGCCTTACCGAAAGGTCTTCATCTTTAATGGCTTTTATTATTTCTTTTTGAGCTTCATCGGAATCAAGATTGATCAGGGCTCTGGCATGTCCCATGGTGATAGATTCATCACGTAATGCTACCTGAACCTCAGCAGGTAGTTTGAGAAGCCTGAGATAGTTGGTAATGGTGCTTCTGTTTTTGCCCACTTTTTCGCTGAGTTTTTCATGTGTTAGTTCGCATTCTTCAATCAGGCGTTGATAACTAATGGCTATTTCAATGGAGTTCAGATTTTCGCGGTGTATATTTTCTACCAATGCCATTTCAAGCATTTGCTCATCATTAGCCACACGAATGTAACATGGTACCTCTTTCATACCGGCCATTTTAGCGGACTTTAATCGTCTTTCGCCTGCAATAAGCTGGTATTGGTCGTATCCCAGTTTTCGAATGGTCAATGGCTGAATGATGCCTTGTTCCCTGATTGAGTTTGCCAACTCTTCCAGTTTTTCTTCATCGAAACCATCTCTAGGTTGAAACGGATTGGCTTCGATCTTGTGAACGGCAATCTCGGCAATGGCACCAACAACATAGTTGCCGGAAATATCTTTTGATGTTATATCTGTTTCAGGACTTGACAGGATAGCTGCCAGTCCTTTTCCCAATGCCTTCTTTTTATTTGTCATCCGTTATATGTATTTGTTTTTCAGATTGGTCTACATTAGTCATATTGTTTTTCTGAAGGATTTCCCTGGCCAGATTCAGGTGATTGATAGCCCCGGTGCTTTCTGCATCGTGCATGATGATGGTTTCCCCGAAACTGGGGGCTTCACTTAATCGGGTGTTCCTGTTAATAATGGTATCGAAAACCATTTGCTGGAAGTGTGTTTTTACTTCTTCAAGAACCTGCTTGGATAATCTGAGACGCTGGTCGTACATGGTAAGCAATATACCTTCAATATCCAGTTGTGGGTTTAGTCGGGATTGAACTATTTTGATTGTGTTCAGTAATTTCCCCAGTCCTTCCAGGGCAAAATATTCACACTGAACCGGAACGATAACTGAGTCAGAAGCTGAAAGTGCATTCACAGTGATTAATCCCAGCGAAGGCGAACAATCAACGATGATAAAATCATAATCATCTTTGATTTTGGTTGTTACTTTTTTCATCATCTTTTCCCTGTTGGGCATGTTGATGATCTCAATTTCCGCACCGACCAGGTCAATATGTGCCGGTAACATGTCCAGGTTCGGTGTATCCGTATTCAGGATGATATCTTTAGGTTCAACATCATCTATAATACATTCATAAATGCTTGTTTTGATATTCTTCGGATCAAAACCAACACCTGCAGTGGCATTTGCCTGCGGATCGGCATCAATGATCAGTGTTTTATATTCAAGAACTGCAAAACTTGCACCTAAGTTAATGGCTGTAGTGGTTTTGCCCACTCCGCCTTTCTGATTTGCGATTGATATTACTTTACCCATATTATTAATTTATAAGGCTTTAATTATTGGTCTCCTTTCAAAGCGTGATTTACAAAATTAAGATAATTGGTAAAAAATCAAATAAACAGACCATGTAAGTTATTAACTGATGTTCATAATTTGTTAATAAAAAACATCAAAAATGCTGTGCATGCTAAACAGCTAATGATTTAGAAAAAAGATTTTTTTGAGCCGGCCCGGAGAATGCTTTATCAATCGGATTCTTTTTTGTCTTCGTTGGTTTCGTCATCCGGTTTGTCTTCTTCCTTGCCAAGATCTTCAAACTCAATATTTGAGATCGGGTTTTTGTCTTTTTTCTCTTCCCCGGATTCGGTTTTTTCTTCTTCCGGCTTTTTTTCCTGCCTGGGTTCGATGGGTTGCTCAGTAAGAATGTAATCAACTACATCCTGCAGTCCGTTAGTGAATTTTTCAAAATCCTCCCTGTATAAAAACACCTTATGCTTTTCGTAATAGAACTTGCCCTGCTCATTATTAAATCTTCTCTTACTTTCAGTGATGGTGAGGTAATATTCCCCCGACCTTGTTGACTTTACATCAAAAAAGTAGGTCCGTTTACCTGCTCTAACTGTTCTTGAGAAAATCTCCTCCCTTTTTGGTTTGTTTTCAGACTCTGCCATTTTGTTTT
>CAZTAW010000035.1:0-18947 GCA_964611705.1 uncultured Bacteroidales bacterium | reverse complement strand
AGCAAGAAAGAAGAGCAAAGAATTCTCATAAATATAATCAAGATATTATGAATCAAAGAATTGATCCCGAATTTAAAAAAGAGTTGGGCAAGTTTGGTGCAGGAAAGTGGAATGAATGTTTTCACTGCGGAAATTGCACAGCGATATGTCCGCTCACGGAACAAGGCTTTTTGTTCCCGAGAAGAAATATTCGCAATCTCCAGATGGGTTTAAGCAACAGCATTGAAAAAAACCTTGATCCCTGGCTTTGCTACTATTGCGGTGAGTGCTCAGAGACATGCCCGCGGGATGCCAATCCCGGCGAATTGATGATGAGCATGAGAAGATGGCTTACTTCAAGATACGACTGGACCGGACTTTCCAGGAAGTTTTATACATCAAAGTTCTGGGAGCTTGGTTTTGTTAGTTTCTTTTTTGCACTTGTAATTGTACTATTCCTGATTTTCCTTCCGCCTTCTTCACAATTGTTTTCCAATCCGCAGGCATTCGTAAACCAGGATGGTGGGGTTATGATCAATCAGCTTGTGGATGGGGTGAGCGGATCACAATTTGTTAGTATTATAGAATATGGTGACTGGATCATGGCCATCCTTGTCGGATTACTGCTGATATCAAACATTCTTCATATGTTTTACAAAGTTATTCTCAGAGATAAAAGCGTTAAAATTCCGCTTTATGCTTATTTTACCGAATTCTGGCAATTGTTTTATAACTTTCTTACCCAGCCGAAATTCTCCAAATGTGAGGGTAAAAGTTATTGGGTGGGGCACTTATTATTAATGACAGGCTATTCAATTATGTTTGCTTTAATCGTAGTTGTTCTTCCGTTATTTCAGATTGAGGAAATAAAACCCTGGTATAACTGGCAAAGGCTGCTGGGTTATTATGCCACCTTTGGGATATTGTTTTTCCTCATTATTGCAACAATAGGGCGGGTCAGAAAATCAGACCTGAAATTCCGTTTTTCTCATCCAACTGATTGGCTGTTTATTATAATGCTTGGATTGACAACCATAACCGGAATTTTGGTGCATATATTCAGGTTAACCGGATTACCAATGGCGACATACATTATATATGTTTTGCATCTGGCAATTCTCGTTCCGATGATCTTGGTTGAAGTTCCCTTCTCCAAATGGTCGCATCTGGCTTACAGGCCTTTTGCCGTTTATTTTTCCAGGCTTAAAAAGGCTGCGATGAAGCCAGAACTAAATCGTGCAAGTTTAGTAACAACATAATATTCAATACTATGGAAGAACCAATAATAGGTGTATTTGTTTGCTGGTGTGGTACCAACATCGCCAAAATGGTGGATGTTGAATGGGTAGCTGAGGAGATAAAAAAGTTACCCGATGTCGTAGTATCGAAAAACTATAAATACATGTGCTCGGACCCCGGGCAGGAACTGATCATTAACGAAATAAAAGAAAACAATTTAAACCGGATTGTGGTGGCTGCCTGTTCACCAAGAATTCACGAACTGACCTTTAGAAAGGCATTGGAGAACGCCGGACTCAATTCCTATTTGTTTGAAATGGCCAATATCAGGGAACAGGTTTCCTGGGTGCACAACAACAGGGAAGAAGCAACAAAAAAAGCCAGGTCGCTTGTAGCCGCTGCTGTTAATAGGGTTGCTTTTCATGAACCGCTTGATAAACGTGAGGTTGAGGTTAACCCTGCAACACTTGTATTGGGAGGGGGAATTGCCGGCCTTACAGTTGCTGTTGAAATTGCTGATGCCGGTTTAAAAGTGTATCTGATCGAAAAAAGGGAAAAGCTTGGTGGAAACATGGCAAACATTAACCTGATGTATCCGCAAATGGATAGCGCCAGGCAAAGCATTGATTCACTAATTAATTATGTAGAAAAACATCCCAATATTGAAATTTACACAACAACAATACTGGAAGAGGTTTTTGGTTATGTAGGTAATTTTGAAACAGTGTTACCCAATAAAACCAAATTGAATTTCGGAAATATTATTGTGGCAACAGGACTGAAAACTTTCGATCCTTCACGGGTAAAAGAATATAAGTATAAAGAATTAAAAGATGTAATTACTTCCGTTGAGTTTGAAAAGATCCTGCAAAACGGTGAAATCAGAACTCATGAAGGTAAAAACCCCCGTAATATTGCTATTATCCATTGCGTTGGAAGCAGGAATGCAAATCACAATGAATACTGCTCAAGAACATGTTGCATGACAGCGCTTAAATATTCCAACCAGATAAGCGCTGCATTACCGCAGGCCAATATTTTTGAATTGTATGCTGACATGCGTGCATTTGGAAAAGGCTGTGAGGAATTGTATGCTTCCACATCCAGGAAAAATATAATATTCATGATGTTTGATCAGCAGGAAGGATTACCAGTGATCAGCAAAGCATCTGATAAAGATAGCAGCCCGATACTTATTAATATGTATGAAAAGTTATCCGGTGAGCAGGTTGAAATACCTGTTGACATGGTTATTTTAATGGTAGGCGTGGAAGCTCATGAAGATGCAAAAGACTTGTCACATGTTGTTGGAATTAGCATGTGTGGAAATAATTTTTACATTGAGAAACATCCAAAGCTCGATCCGGTAGCCACGACAACTGATGGAGTTTATATTGTTGGTAGCTGCCAGGCTCCCAAAGGCATCATTGACAGTATTTCACAGGCACGGGCAGCAGCATCGCGCGTGCTCGCATCAATAGCGCGCGGATCTATCCAGGTTGAAGTGACTACTGCAGTTGTTAATGAAGAAGTGTGTTGTGGCTGTCAGACATGTATAAGTGTTTGTCCATACAAGGCTATAAGTTTTGATGAGGAAAAGAAAGTATCGGTAGTTAATGAGATTTTATGTAAAGGTTGCGGAACCTGTGGTTCAACATGTCCCACGGGTGCCATCAGAAGCAGACACTTCACCGACCAGCAAATACTTTCACAAATAGAAGGATTATTGACACTAAGTTTACAGGAGGTATAAATCATGAATTCCGAACCTACAATTGTTTCATTTTTATGTAACTGGTGCTCATATACCGGTGCAGACCTGGCAGGAACTTCCCGCCTGAAATACGCATCCAATATCAGAATAATCCGGGTGATGTGTTCCGGGAGGGTGGAGCCTACATTTGTTCTTAAGGCATTCAAAGAAGGTGCCGATGGAGTTTTGATCTGTGGTTGTCATCCAGGCGACTGTCATTATCATGAAGGTAATTATAAATGCCTGAGGAGATATTACCTGATAAAAAGCTACCTGCGTCAGATGGGTATTGACGTTAGACGGTTCCGTCTGGAATGGATCAGCGCAAGTGAAGGAAAGCAATTTGCCATGCTTGTTGATGATATGACACAAGCCATCAGAAAGCTGGGACCCTCTGATATAAAGGAGAAACTCGCATTATTCAGTAATCCGGCCAAATCAGAAAATAAAAGCAATACAGTTGAAGCAAAATAAAAATCTATTACAATGTCAGAAAATATAAAAGAAAAAGCCAAGCTAAAAATGGCGGTATACTGGGGTGCTGCTTGCGGAGGATGCTGCGTCTCTGTTTTGGATGTTCATGAAAAACTACTTGATGTTATCGGGCATGCCGACCTGGTTTTCTGGCCGATCGCCCTGGATATCAAGTATAAGGACCTGAAAGAGATGCCGGATGGATATATTGATATTACACTTTACAACGGTGCGGTCAGGAATACTGAAAATGAGTATATTGCGATGTTATTGAGACAAAAGTCAAAAATTATGGTTGCCTATGGATCATGTGCCCATCTGGGAGGAATACCGGGACTGGCAAACTTTTCAAGCCGGAAGCATATTTTCGAAAGGGTTTATATAGAGAGTGAATCAACAAATAATCCAGATGGGATATTTCCTCAGCCTGATGTTAATATCAACGGATATGAGCTGTTTCTACCGGTTTTTTACGATGATGTTTTACCTCTTGATAAAGTAGTTTGTGTTGATTATTATCTACCGGGTTGTCCTCCCCAAACCGAAAGATTGCTGGAAGTATTCATGGCAATCGTTAATAATGCCGAATTACCTTCCAAAAAATCGGTTATAGGTGCATTGGACAAAACGCAATGCGATGAATGCGAAAGAGAAAAATCCGATAAAAAATCCATCAAAAGTTTTAAACGGCCTTGGGAAATTGAAGATGACGGGGAAACTTGTTTTCTTGAGCAGGGTGTTATTTGCATGGGCCCTGCAACCAGGGGCGGATGTGGGTACAGATGTATCAAGGGCAATGCCCCATGCCGTGGATGTTACGGCCCGCCACCTGATGCAACGGATCCCGGAGCAAAAATGATGTCAGCGATAGCAACAATGATAGATGCTAATGAACCCGACGAAATAGAGAAAATAACTGATCAAATCCCGGATCCGGCAGGAACATTTTATCGTTTTAGCTTGCCCGGATCAATTTTCAGGAGGAAAATTTTATGAAACAGATTACTATTGATCCGATAACTCGCCTTGAAGGACATGGCAAAATCGAAATATTTTTAAATGACAAAGGCAATGTTGACAATTTATTTTTTCAGGTTCCCGAGCTTCGTGGTTTTGAAAAGTTCTGCGAAGGTAGACCTGTTGAAGAATTATCCCAGATAGTTACAAAAATTTGTGGCGTTTGCCCGGGTTGCCATCACATGGCTGCAGGAAAGGCAACAGACAAAGTATTTGGCGTTGAGCCAACTGCAACAGCCAAAAAACTTCGCGAGCTTTTTTACATGGCTCATTTTGTTCACAGCCATATCGCCCATTTTTATGCCCTTGCAGCACCTGATTTCGTTGTCGGGCCAACGGCTGACAAAGCGAAAAGAAACATACTGGGTGTGATAGAAATCGTTGGCGTTGAAGTGGGAAAAGAAGTGATCAAACAAAGAAGGATTGCCCAGGAAATTCAGGCTTTGCTCGGGGGACATCAAACGCATGTGGTAATGAATATCCCGGGGGGAGTAAGAAAAGGATTGACGGAGGACGAACGCAAAGACCTTGAAGAAAAAGCAAAAGGTTTTGTTGAGTTTGGAAAATTCTCCCTTAAAATATTCAATGATGTTGTTTTGTCAAACAAAAACTATGTTGACATTATTGTAAATGGACCATATAACCTGACTTTACATTCAATGGGGTTGGTAGATGATAATAATCATGTAAATTTTTACGATGGAAAAGTCAGGGTGGTTGATACAAATGGTAATGAGCATTGTAAGTATTCACCCGAAGATTACAGAGATTTTGTTGAAGAAAGAGTTGAAGAATGGAGTTACCTTAAGTTTCCTTATCTCAAGAAAATTGGCTGGAAAGGATTTGAAGACGGGCAGGATTCCGGTGTTTACCATGCAACACCCCTTTCACGTTTAAATGCTGCTGACGGAATGGCCACCCCCCTGGCTCAAAAAGAATATGAAAAAATGTACGAAACACTGGGTGGCAAACCGGTTCATGCTACACTTGCCATGCACTGGGCTCGATTGATTGAGCTACTTTACTCAGGTGAAAGATTTTTGGAGCTGATCACAGATCCGGAAATTACAAATAAAGATATCTGGAACAAGCCGGATAGAAACGCAATTGTTGGTGAAGGTGTTGGTATTGTCGAGGCGCAGCGCGGAACCCTTACCCATCATTACTGGACGGATGAAAATGGAATTGTTGAAAAGGCCAATATCATCGTCGGTACTACGAACAACAATGCGGCAATTTGCATGTCATTGAAAAAAGCCGCACAAAATTTAATCAACGAAAAAGTAGAAGTCAATGACGGTATTTTGAATATGATAGAGATGGCTTTCAGGGCGTACGACCCCTGTTTTTCTTGTGCAACCCACCGCCTTCCCGGTGATATGCCACTTATAATAAACTTTAGAAATACAGATAACAGTATAATTAAAACCATTAAAAGAGATTAAACATTGACCGGACATAATAAAATACTCGTGTTTGGATTGGGCAGCAATATCCTGTCTGATGCTGGTATTGGTTTAAGAATTGTTGATTGGCTAACCCTGCATTGTGATCACCCTAATATCTTTTATAAAAAAGCACCTTTATTTACGATAGAATTTTTATTCTCAATGCAGGGTTTTGATAAGGTCTTTTTTATTGATTGTAATGTCTCGAAAACAAAAAAGCCGGGTGATTTTGAGTTTTATTCGTTAAAAAATTTCAGGCCTTCTTTGCATGTAAGCAATATACATGATCATGCAATAACTGAAATCCTTGATGTTTCGGAAAAAACAGAAATAAAGATTACCGATGATATTCAATTTATTAACATAGAAGTAGATAATGTAAATATTTTTGGGGAGCGTCTTTCACCTGAGCTTGAAAAGAATTTCAGGCATATCGCTGAGCAGATAAAAGCAATAATCATACGATCTGTGAGAACCTCCAAATACCCTAAAAAACCAGAATACCATGAGACTTTTTGACTCAAAAGGAATGATGATTTTTCCGAACCCGATTTCAAAGGAGAAAATTTGTCGAAGCAAAAAAATACTTGTCATTAAAGAATGCTTTTGTCACAACGGCCATAATTTAATTAGCAGCATGGCTGTTTCAATGCATCCATTCAATACGGAAACGAAGCCGTTACCATGTCAATGATTCAGAAGCATTGATTTCTTTACCGCATGTCATAAATACTGTACGATTTAGTTTTTGATTCCTTTTTTTCTTTATCCGTATCTTCTGAATATGTTTGGAAAGGAGAACTCAGCTTCATAATTAGCTTCTCACGTTTTTCAATATCCGGATCTTTCATTTTGCAGGTTCCTTTTTTATGAGGAATGGTTTCTTCAAAGTTTTCAAAATAATCCTCAAAGGTGTCCTGTGCAAGCTGAACTGATAGCCCGACGTAATCATGAATATCCTGTTTGTTTTTTGAGAGTTTGGTGTTTTTACGTAAGTGATTTGTAAGTATTGAGCCAATTGTGTTAAGCAACATGTTAAGCTCATCAAGCTGAAAACCGTAACAATAATACTCCAAAGCAATATTTTCTCCGTATTTAACCATCAGGCTTCTGTCTCCGCTTCTGACCGAGGCAAGTATCAGGTTGTAGAAAGTGTTGACCTGGCTTAATAGTATGACTTTATTGAAGTACCTGTATCTGCTGATCCTGTTGTTTTCCAGAGGATTTTTCAATGAGTCCAGTATGTACATGATCAGTTTTTCTTTTTCAGAGGATAAGTACTCATAAATAACAAGATTGATTCTGCTGACTTTTTGATGCGAGCTTTCTTCGTTCTTGACTTTCCATTCCGTAGAATGTGATTTCATGTTGATCAATAAAAAAAGCAGTCTACGTGTAATATGAAACCTGGGTGTGGGTTGCCATCCAAGCATTCTACGTGTGTAGGATGAGTCAATATTACATTTTTTATCAATATACCTAACCATCCATGGTTTTTCAAAAGTTTTCGAAATAACACTCATTCTTTCTAATTGATCCAGTATCATTATTCCGGCAGCAGCCAGAAACCTGGGAATAAATATTGCCTTCTTGCTTTCGCCAAAATAGTCGTGGGTTGCAATTCTGTAAAGTGATTTATGAGTAGCTGGAACATCAGGGCTCGCGATATATGTGTCGAATTGAGGTAAGTAGAGGTCCTTGTTTATGATCCTGACTATCAGATTTGTCAGGTCATGGATATGAATATAAGTTATGGCTGATTCACCTTTTCCTCCAATGATTCTTGAATTCCATTTTTTCGACAACCAGGTGGAAAGAAAATTATAAAGCGGAGCATATTCGCACCAGTCACTGAATACCGCGGCAAACCTTATCACACTACATCTAAAATACCCTGAATATTCTCTTACCATTTCCTCCCCCTGCTTTTTTGTTCGGGCATATGCATAGTCAGCATCGGGAGCGCTTTTTTCATTGATTACCTCCGCACCTGAAAAATTACATGCAGCAACTGAACTGGCAAAAATAAACCGCCGAATTCGTATTTTTTTTGAAAGTTCCAGTACATTATGGGTTCCGAGCACATTGGTAAGGTAATATTCGGGTTTATTTTTATAGTCGAAATCATAGAAACCGGCAAGGTGTAGCACATAATCACAAGCGCCCTGTTTATCAAGATGGTTTCTTACCTCTTCAAGATGATCAGTATTCGATATATCCCATTGTATCCATTGAATGTTGGGATGAATAGGTACCTGTGCCTCAATGCTTGAACGCCGGGCAAGGGCAAAAATATAGTATTTGTTTTTGAGTTCCCTTAACAAATATCTTCCGATAAAGCCAGAAGCCCCGGTAATCAATATGGATGGTAAGTTGTTAATCATGATTATTTTGATCTCCGGGGTTTTGGTTTTTAAAACTCATATATGAAAAAAGAATCATAAAAAACATCGCAAAGTCTCCAATACCGCTTAATAAAACAGTTGTAATTTTCTCAGCAAAGAAATAATACAGCAATAAATAAATGCCTGCCATCATCTTTGCTGAAAGAGATATTATTACCGGGGTGAAGGCGTTTTTTGGTTTGAAGGCAGCAATAATATATACAATTACCATAACAAGGTGAAAAATACCTCCCTGCAAGGGAAAAAACCGGTTGCTGATATTAAATCCAAAAAAATCAAACCAGGAATCCGGCATAACAATCAGAAGAATTCCTGTTATCATTGAATGGATTGCGATAACCAGCATTACCAGTGAAAAGAGCTTGTTTTTATTGGTTAATGAATGCAAATTTCCGGTCTTTTTATGTTGGTATATACCACAGTAAATATACTGAATATTACAAGAAATGCAAAGCATTTTTCTGTTAGATTCAGTTATACCGATTGGAGCACAAGGTCAATCATTGCAAACCTGTTCCGAATCGGTATATAAGAAAAAATCACGTGATTTCCAAGTAATAATAATGATTATTTTATTTTAAATCAGTGTTTTATGTAATGGTTTCATCGTTGTGGCCTTAATAAAAAGATCCAATAAAAAAAACTTTGTTTGGAATAGCAGATTATATTTGTAGCGCATAAAAAATTAACAGATGAAACTGCCTGTAAAAACCGTACAACGTCTGAGTCGTTACCGCCGGCTTCTGGTGAAGTACAAGTACTTGGATGAGCCGCATATTTTCTCACACGATCTGGCGCGTTTATGCAATCTGAATCCCGTGCAGGTACGCCGCGATTTGATGCTGATCGGATCAACAGGTAACCATCGATACGGGTATAATGTAAATGAACTTATTCGCCTGATAGAGGAGAATATTGACAACAAAAACGGTCAAAACTTATGCATTGTCGGAATGGGTAAAATTGCGCAGGCCATCACTCAATATTTACATGAAAGTGAAATTTACCAGAATATCGTTGCTGTATTTGACATTGATAGTGTTAAGGTGGGTAAGGATTTTGAAGGTATTCCATGTTTTGATATCAGTAAATTGTCCGAAATTATACAGAAAGAGAATATCAGGATTGCTATTTTGACTGTACCTACCGACTATGCCATTTCCATAACTGATATTCTGATACAATCTGGAATAAAAGGTATTCTTAATTTTACCTCAGTTAAACTGGAAACCCATGATGATATTTACATTAAAGAATTTGATATTGTTACCTCCCTTGAAGAAATAGCTTACTTTGTAAAAAATAGGAAATATCTATATTGATACATATTTAGGTTTAAAACTATTTATATTCTTTCTAAATTTTTGAAAATGCTTATGTTTCTTTGGAAAAAGGTGTAATTTTGGAGTTGTTAAATTTTTAACAATTAAGCTTAAGGTGCTTTAAATCAAGAAATTATTACCAAATTTTAAATGTAGTTTATATGGGAAACAGTGTTAACAGTATTATTGAAAAATACAACAATGACGCAACCCGGTTGATGGATATTCTAAGCGATGTCCAGTGCGAACCTGGCTGCATTCCTGATGAAGCTGTTGAAAAGATTGCGAAAGCAGTTAACATCTCAAAAGTAGATGTTGAACAAACCCTTTCGTTTTATCATTTATTTACACAGGAACCGAGAGGTGAATATACCGTTTATCTTAACAACAGTGCTGTAGCAGGTATGATGGGACGTGCAGAAGTTGCCGAAGCATTTGAAAAAGAAGTTGGATGTTCCTTTGAATCTGTTAGCGAAGACGGCAAAATTGGCCTTTTCAATACGGCATGTATAGGGATGAGCGACCAGGAACCGGCAGCCATTATTAACGGCAAGGTTTTTACAAAGCTTGACAAATTCAAAGTTAAAGATCTTGTACTCAGTATGAAAGTCGGAAAAAGTGTTGAGGAGATGAATACCGAATACGGGGATGGACAAAACAGTTCAGAACTTGTAAAATCAATGGTATTTAACAATCTCCGTAAAAAAGGACCGGTCCTTTTTTCAGATTACGAAACCGGTACATCAACCAGGAAAATTGTAAATATGACACCGGAAGAAGTTATCGGTATTGTGAAAGATTCTTACATCCGCGGACGCGGTGGGGCAGGATTCCCTGTGGGACTGAAATGGGATTTCTGCCGCAGGTCACAGGACAAAACACGCTATGTGCTTTGTAATGCCGATGAAGGTGAACCTGGCACATTTAAAGAGAGAGTGCTGCTTACCGAGCAACCAAGGCTCGTTTTTGAGGGCATGGTGATTGCTGGTTATGCGCTTGATGCCAAAGAAGGTATTCTTTATCTCAGAAAAGAATATGAATACCTGCAGGCATATCTTGAAAGCATTCTTGATGAGATGCGAGGCAATAATCTGCTGGGTGAAAATATTGCAGGAAAAGATGGGTTTGATTATAACATTCGTATTCAGTTAGGAGCGGGTGCTTATGTTTGCGGAGAAGAAACAGCACTTATTGAGTCTACTGAGGGAAAACGCGGTGAACCTAGAAACCGCCCGCCATTCCCGGTTCAAAAAGGTTATCTGGGGCAGCCTTCTACTGTAAATAATGTTGAGTCACTTTGTTCGGTTGTAAAGATCATCGAAAAAGGAGCAGAATGGTTTACCATGCTTGGTTCACGTGAAAGTGCAGGAACCAAATTGCTGAGTATTTCCGGTGATTGCAAATACCCTGGCGTTTATGAAATCGAATGGGGGATGCGGATCAGGGATATCCTCGAAATGGTTGGCGCTGAATATACACAGGCCATTCAGGTAGGAGGGCCTTCCGGTACCTGCATTGGCCCAAAAGATTTTAAAAGAACTGTGTGTTACGAAGATCTTCCGACAGGTGGTTCAATGATCATCATCGGGCAGGAAAGGAATCTTCTGAAAGATATTGTTTTGAACTTTACCGGATTCTTCATAGAAGAATCTTGCGGTTCATGCGTTTCCTGCCGCGCCAATACAATGATCCTGAAAAAGAAGCTCGAAAAGATACTTTCAGGAAAAGCTGTTAATGCCGACATAGACGAACTGGAAGAATGGACAAAATTCCATAAACTTGCGAATCGCTGCGGATTGGGACAGACTGCTGCAAATCCGATTATGACCACACTTCAGAATTTCCGTAAGAAATATGAAGACCTTGTTCAGAAAGACAAAGACTTTGATACGGGATTTGACCTGGCCGCTGCTGTGGCTGATTCATGCGATTATGTTGGAAGAAAACCGAATTTGTAAATTGTTAAATAAACTTTAATATGAGCGAAAAAGTAAAATTTACCATAGATGGAAAAGAATGTGAAGCCGAACGCGGGCAAAATCTGATTGATGCTGCTGCGGAAAATGGCATTTATATTCCTTCATTATGTCATATGAAAGGAGTGAAGCCGGCAGGTTCATGCCGCCTCTGTAATATAAAAATAGCAGGACGCATCATGACTGCTTGCACAACTCCGGTTGAGCAGGGAATGGATATACAGAATGATATTCGTGAACTTAACGAAATGCGTAAAGCCATCATCGAAATGCTTTTTGTTGAAGGAAACCATTTCTGCCCCGCTTGTGAAAAGAGTGGTAACTGCGAATTACAGGCATTGGCATATCGGTTCCAAATGATGGTGCCCCGTTACCCGTACGAGTTCCCAATGAAGAAAACCGATACATCCAATCCTAAATTGTGGATAGAAAGAAACCGCTGCATCCTCTGCAAACGTTGTGTCAGATCAATTACAACAAAAGACGGAAAACACATATTTGCATACAAGAACAGAGGAAACAAACTCGAGATCAATATTGATCACGAACTGGCTGCCACGCTTACTGATGAAGAAGCTCAAAAAGCAATGGATACCTGCCCTGTTGGATCAATCCTTAAGAAAGAAAAAGGATTTGATGAACCAATCGGTACAAGGAAGTTCGACAAAGATGCTATTGGCAGCGAAATAGAGAAAGTAATTTAGAAATATAATTAATGGAGGTACAAAATAATGAGTAAACCAGTAGTAGCAACAACGTCCTTAGCCGGCTGTTTTGGTTGCCACATGTCATTCCTCGATATTGACGAGAAAATTCTTGAGTTGATCGAACTGGTGGAATTCAACAAATCTCCCGTTGATGACATCAAAGAGTTCACCAAGCAATGCGATATAGGACTTATTGAAGGTGGCGTTTGTAACAGTGAAAATGTTCACGTTTTGCAGGATTTCAGAAAAAACTGCAAAATCCTTGTTTCATTGGGCGAATGCGCTATCATGGGTGGTCTTCCTGCCTTAAGAAATGGTATTCCCGTTCAGGAATGTATTAAAGAAGCCTATATGGGAGTTCCAACCGTTGAAAACAACAAAGAAGGAATTCTCCCAAATGATGATGAATTACCCATGATACTCGACAAGGTTTATCCTTGCCACGAAGTAGTAAAAATTGATTACTATCTTCCTGGCTGTCCACCAAGAGCGGAATTGATCTGGGAGGCGCTTGTAGCGCTTGTCACCGGCAATGAGATGAAATTACCTTACGAAGTTGTTAAATTTGATTAAAACCGAGTACAGATATGACAAAGAAAATAACAATAGAACCTGTAACCCGTGTTGAAGGACACGGAAAAGTTACAATACATCTTGACGAAAACAACAAGGTCGTGCAAAGCCGTTTGCATATTGTTGAGTTTCGCGGATTTGAGAGATTCGTGCAGGGACGTCCCTATTGGGAAGCACCGGTTTTGGTGCAGCGTCTTTGCGGTATTTGCCCTGTTAGCCACCACCTGGCTGCTGCCAAAGCCATGGATGTAATTGTTGGAGCAGGAACAGGAAATGGATTGACGCCAACAGGTGATAAAATGCGCCGTCTGATGCACTACGGACAGATATTTCAGTCGCATGCGTTGCATTTCTTTCACCTGGTATCACCTGACCTGCTTTTTGGTATAGAAGCCGACCCGGCAGTCAGGAATGTGATTGCCGTAGCCCAGTCAGAAGAGTTTAAAGAACTTGCTGTGATGGGTGTTATGATGCGTAAATACGGACAGGAAATTATACGTGCAACAGCAGGTAAGAAAATCCATGGAACCGGCGCAATACCGGGAGGAATTAACAAAAATCTCAATGATGAAGAAAAAGATTTCTTCCTCAATGGTGATGATCCCATGAACATCGAAAAAATGATCGAATGGTCACAGGCTTCCATTGACCTGTTCAAAGATTATCACAAGAAAAACCAGGAATTGATTGACGGATTTGCAACATTTCCTTCAAATCACCTGAGCCTTGTGAGAGAAGACGGAGCACTCGACCTGTATCATGGGGTATTAAGAGCTGTTGATGCAGAAGGTAAGAAAATCCTTCATGATGTTAACTACCAGGATTACCTGAAGTATATTGGCGAGGAAGTCAGGAACTGGAGTTATATGAAATTCCCTTACATGCTTGATATGGGCAAAGAAGACGGCTGGTACAGGGTTGGACCGCTGGCACGTTTAAATTGTGCTGACTTCATTCCTTCACCAATGGCCCAGAAAGAATTCGAAGAATTTAAAGCCTATACCGACGGAAAACCCAACAATATGTCAATGCATTACCATTGGGCACGTCTGATCGAATTGCTTCATTCGGCCGAAATGATGAAGGAGTTACTGAATGATCCTGATATTCAGGGCGACGACCTCGTCACTAAAGGAACCAGAGTGCCCGAAGGTGTTGGTTTGATTGAAGCACCCAGGGGTACACTTTTCCATCATTATAAAGTAAATGAAAATGACGAGATCACCATGGCAAACCTGATCGTTTCCACAACAAATAATAACGAACCTATGAATGTTGCGGTAAATCATATTGCCAACGACTGGATTGGCGGTCAGGCAGAGATCAGGGAAGGTATGCTGAATGCTGTGGAAGTAGCCATCAGGGCGTATGACCCTTGTTTGAGTTGTGCAACACACGCGCTGGGACAGATGCCACTTGAAATTGCACTTTATGATGCAAACAACAACCTCATTGACAAGAAAAGAAAGTAATGTATGAAAGTTCTTTTGTACGGTTATGGAAATCCTGGCAGACAGGATGATGGATTGGGCAATGCCTTTGTGAACCGTATGCAGGAATGGGTGAAGAAAGAAAAAATAAAAGAGGTTTATTTTGACAGTAATTATCAATTGAATATAGAGGATGCCCACGAAATTGCCGATAAAGATGTCGTCATTTTCGTGGATGCATCCCTTGAAGAAATAGATGAGTTTTGTGTAACCACGGTGGATGAAAAACGGGATGTGACTTTTACAACCCATGCAGCATCGCCGGGTTATGTTTACGGTCTTTGCAAGGAGATGTTCGGAAAAGCACCTGTTGCATATCTGTTACACATCAAAGGATATGAATGGGAGTTTAGGGAAGAGCTCACAAAAAAGGCATTGAAAAATCTGGAGAAAGCGCTTGATTACTGTAAACAACGATTGTTAAAACCGGACGTGTTAGTTGATCCGGCGAAATTTACCAAAACCTGTTAAATCATTTAATTACAAAAAATAAAGAATATGGATATTTCAACAAGCTATATGGGTTTAAATCTTAAAAACCCAATCATTGTAAGCAGTTCCAAGCTTACCTCAACCATCGAAAATGTTAAGAAATGTGTTGATCATGGTGCAGGTGCGGTTGTGCTGAAATCTTTGTTTGAAGAACAACTGCTGGCCGATGTGGAAAAACTTGAAACCTATGATCATAAATATTTCTGGTTTCCGGAGGCCGTTGATTATATCAACGAATTTTCAAAAGGAAAAGGCGTTAGGGAATACGTTAATCTGATTAAGGAATGTAAAGCATATACCGATATTCCGGTGATTGCAAGCATCAACTGTATCACTGCAAAGGAATGGCCGAAATTTGCCACAAAACTCGAAGAAGCAGGTATTGATGGCCTGGAGCTTAACATTTCAATTTTTCCTTTTGATGAAAATGTAAGCAGCAAAGAAATCGAGGACAAATATGTGGACATTGTTCAGGAAGTTAAGAAATATGTTAAAGTACCTGTTGCCGTTAAGATCGGGCCTTGCTTTACAAACCATGTACAAATAGCCAAAAGGCTGATTGATGCTGGCGCCGACGGACTGGTGATCTTTAACCGTTATTTCCGCCCGGACATTGATATAGAAAAGGAAACCATCGAAAGGGAAAACTACCTGAGCGCACCTGAAGAACTTACACAATCATTGCGCTGGGTGAGTGTGATCAAAAACAAGATCAATTGCCAGATCGCTGCTGCAACAGGAATTCACTCAGCAGAAGGCATGATCAAACAATTGCTGGCAGGTGCCGATGCAACACAGATTTGCTCAGTGCTTTACAAAAACGGTATCGGTTTTATTGATAACATGCTTGAAGGACTGAAAGAATGGATGGAGAAAAAAGAGTACAATTCCATTGAAGACTTCAAAGGCAAAGTGATCAAAGATGCCGAAAATACCGCTGCATTCCAGCGTGTTCAGTTCATGAAAAGGACGATTGAGTAGAATTTATTTATTATAAATATTGGCACAGCCATCCGGAAGGGTGGCTGTGCTTTTTTTGTGATAGTGTTTATTTTACGAGTTCATGATCTCTCGATTGCATGATTGCGCAAATTGGTAGTTTTCTATCCTGCAAATATTTCCCAGGTACTAACCAACAATTACCTTATATACTCCCTCTCCTTCCTCAGTCCTTATTTTCAAAAAATACAATCCTCCCGGGTAGCCCGAAACATCAATGCTGTATTCTTTGGTTTGGAGGTTTTGTTTATTGAAAATTATAGCTCCCTGAGAGGTATAGAGGAATATTGAATAGATTTCATTAGAGCAATTGATTTGCAAGGTTTTGCTTACCGGATTCGGGAAAACGTAGATGAGTGCATTTACCATTGTAGTATTTACACAAGGCTGATCAAAAACACAAATTGTATCCGTTATCCTGATACACTCACTATAAACCGCTTCGAGGTAATAGCAAACATTGCCACCGTGATATTGATCCGTATATTCAGTTTCATTAAACAAACTATCACTAATCATAAAATATGGACCAAAATTGTGATTCCTATATAAATTATAGCCTAATAAATTCCCCAGGCCAATCGTATCACCAACTTCAATATAAGCTCTGTGACTACCTATATAATAGTAATCACCAACTTCGCTCAGTTCTGTCCAGGACCCGATTGAACCGTACAAGAGTGATCCGTCATAATAACTGTCGTCTACCCCCACAAAGGGTCCTCCGGCATTTGTATTTATCGTTGCCACCATAAAGTTTCCTTCCGTAATTGTTACAGGGTCAATTTCCATTTCCACCCAGGAACTATTAGTTATACTATTTTGATAGTAATAGGGGCCGCCAAGGATTTCGTTACCATCTCCTGACAGAATATAAACTTCTTCTCTTCCTGTTCCCGATTCATAATACCACTTTATTTTAGTAATTGTAGCCGGGTAGCCAAAAGGGTAAAACAATTGTGCCAAACCTTCACCACCCTCATCTGATGCAAGGCCATTTTCAAATGTCCCATCATTGTAATTCAACCAATTACACTCCATATATCCAGGTTCAAGCCAATCTATGAAAATATATGGATCCGGATTTTCATAATAAACTTCATAATCTTGAACAGGAAAACAATCCTGCACCACTTCAATATTGTCAAGATACCAGGCATTGATATTGGCAGTGTTTTGCCCGCTTGCTAAAAAAATCACCTGTACCGGCTCCTGTTTTGCTATTGTTGTTACATCTATTGAAAAAGAATTCCAGCCGGAACCCAGGCTGTCGTCATTGCTGTATTCTTCAAGCGGGTAAATGTTGTTTTCAGTGAGTAGTATAACTTTGAAATATTCAGTGCCCGTTTCATATTCATTATCAAGCCTGAGGTCGAAATTGATCAAAACCTTACCGTTAATGATCTCATGGGAATTGAGACAGCTTGTTTTCAGAAAGCAATTGTAGTTGCTTATAGGATTGGTTGTTGAAAATTTTGCAACCGGTTCGGGATTGCCCTCATCCGTATTGATATCCCAATAATCCGTCACCTCCCATTCCTGGTAATCAAATGAAGCTGAATCCCAGGTCTCGATAAACGGAAGGTCATAACAATTTGTGTCAAATTTATTTAAGGGTAATTGGACAGGTTTCAGCCAGTAAGCATTTTCCTGATCCGAAACTTTCTTTTCCGATACCATATTGTTTTGGGCCTTTCCATGCATTGAAAACAACAACAGGCAAAAGGCCAAAAGAACGGGATAATTTAATGTAGGTGTTTTCATGACTCTATTTGGTTGAGTTTATTAAATAAGTTTGTTAGCTAAAAACTATTAGTCTTTTCATGATCCAATGTTTATTTTTATCAACCAAACCTGACAGGTTTCAAAAACCTGTTAGGTCTAATTTACTCATATTCAATTGTTTACAAGAACTTTATATGTATACTTTTTATCATCTGTTTCAACCCAAACAAAGTACACTCCGTTTTCAAGATCAGAAACATCCATTTGATGTAAGCCTTCTTTCAAATTCTCCATGATTGCCATTACCTTTCCTGAAAGGTTGAATAGTTTTAATGTTTGGATTTCTGTTTCTGAGTTTATGTGGAGTTTGTCTTTTGCGGGGATGGGGTGAATCCGGATTGGATTTTCTTCTGAAAGTTCTTTAATTACGGTATATTCCACACAAGCTGTATCTGAAATACCTGTGCATTGATCAAATATCGAAACCACAAAATAACAATACTCACCCTGAATATAGGTGTTGTCAATAAAGACAGTGTCTGTGCAAAAGCTTTCAATCTTTTCAAATTCAGTATTTTCGTATGATCGGAATATCTGGTAATATAAAAAATCTTTATCTGTATCTGTGATGGTTTCAGGAGCTGACCAAGATATTTTAATAAAGCCTTGCGTTGGTTGCCCGGTTGCATTAATGTTAAACGGCCTGGGGCAAACTGTGTATATGTTAATATTGTCAAGATACCAGGCATTGATATTCGACGAGTTAGTTCCATTTGCATTAAAATTGATTCGGAAATATTTATCTCTGGCAAGGCTTGTAATATCAATTTTTTGATTCTTCCAGTCAAAGCTGCCCACATTATGAAATTCTTTCAGCATCACTAGCGAATCATAATCATCAAAACAAACCTTCAAGGATTCTTCTCCGTTTGCATTTTTATCATCAAGTTTCACATCAAATTCAATCCATATATTTTCGTCTGTGAGATTATCGGCTGACAGCCAAAATGTTTTCAAATTGCAAGAATAATCAAAAACAATACTATCTCCGGTGAAAGCAGCGCCTGGAGATGGATTTCCTTCGCCCGGTATGATTTGCCAGTTGTCAGTACATTCAACATTCCATTGATTTAATTCAAAGGATGAAGAATTCCAATCTTCTGAAAAGGGCAATACATGATAACAACCACAAAATATACTGTCGGTATAAATGATTACTGATTCTCCGATCTCTCCGGGAGGATAACCAAAAAATTCCAGATTGTAATTGGCTGAAACCCCGAAAGTATAATAATCAGGGTGATTAAATCCGGTAAAGTTAAATTCCTCCTCACAGGGAAATGTTACC
>CAZTAW010000034.1:0-20113 GCA_964611705.1 uncultured Bacteroidales bacterium | reverse complement strand
GGGTGAAAGTACTCAAAAAATGCTTTATGTAATATTGCCTGCAAATACGTTAAACTATACACTATGGAAACACTCTATCTTGTATTAATTGTTTTCCTTTTCATTTTGGCTATTTCCGACCTGGTAGTTGGTGTTAGCAATGATGCTGTTAACTTTTTAAACTCCTCAATCGGGTCCAAAGTGGCACCATTGAAAATTATTTTACTCATAGCTGCTATTGGTGTTTTGGCAGGTGCTACATTCTCAAGCGGTATGATGGAAGTTGCAAGAAAGGGAATATTCCACCCCAGTCAGTTTTATTTCAGCGAGATAATAATAATTTTCCTTGCAGTAATGATTACTGATGTTTTGTTATTGGACCTGTATAATACTTTTGGCTTGCCGACATCAACAACTGTTTCCATAGTATTTGAACTTCTCGGCGCTGCCGTTGCAGTCTCCATGATTAAACTTATCAACAACCCTGATGCCGGAACAACAATGGCCAATTATATCAATTCCGGTAAAGCATTGGCGATTATTTCCGGAATACTGTTATCTGTAGTAATTGCATTTACAGTCGGAGCAATTATTCAATATTTTACACGACTTCTTTTCAGTTTCAATCTAAAAAAAACGCTTAAGTATTATGGCTCCATATTCGGCGGACTGGCAATAACTGCAATAACTTATTTTATCCTGATCAAAGGTGCAAAGGGCGCCTCTTTTATGACCAATGAAACAAAATCATTAATTCTGAATAACTCCTGGGAAATATTAGGTTTTAGCTTCATTGGCTGGACGATACTTTTGCAAATTTTAAACTGGCTTTTTAAAACCAATATACTGAAACTTATAGTACTTGTCGGAACGTTTGCCCTGGCTATGGCATTTGCAGGTAATGACCTTGTAAATTTTATTGGTGTACCTCTGGCAGGTCTTGCTTCATTTAAAGACTTTATCGCAAATCCTGGAACAGATCCCTCTATGCTTCCAATGGACAGCCTGCAAGGTGCCGTAAAAACACCAACATTTTTTTTGTTGGCGGCCGGTATCATAATGGTGCTCACTTTATGGTTTAACAAGAAATCGCGTTCGGTTGTAAAAACGGAAGTTAACCTTGGTCGTCAGTGTGAAGGCCTGGAAAGATTTAGAAGTTCACTGATTTCACGATCACTGGTGAGAAACACAAGAAATATCGGAAAAGCCATCAATTTTATTACCCCACCCAGAGTGCAATTAGCCATCAATAAGAGATTTGAAGAGCCAGAAGTAAAAACGAATACAGTCGGTATTGAACAACCCTCATTTGACCTGGTAAGGGCTTCTGTAAACCTTGTGGTTGCCAGTATCCTAATTTCGTTTGCCACTTCATTGAAACTCCCTCTTTCTACTACATACGTAACATTTATGGTGGCCATGGGAACTTCATTATCAGACAAAGCCTGGGGACGTGAAAGTGCAGTATACCGGATAACAGGCGTGCTTTCTGTTATCGCGGGATGGTTTTTGACAGCTTTTCTTGCATTCACATGTGCCTTCATTATAGCATTAATCTTCACCTATGGTGGCTTGATAGCAGTGGTTGTCATGATGGTTATTGCAAGCATTGTAATCATTAAAACACATGCACTTCACAAAAAACGTTCATCATCAGAAATAAAATCTCAAACATTCCTTGATATCAATGGAGACAACATCATTGAAAAATGTTCTGAAAACATCAATAATACCTTGAAAGCATTGATTAATGCTCTTAACAGGATTATTGATGGAATAACCACAGAAAACCTTAAAGAGCTGCGGGCTACAAACAAAGATGTA
Organism: uncultured Bacteroidales bacterium; assembly: GCA_964611705.1. GTDB lineage: Bacteria > Bacteroidota > Bacteroidia > Bacteroidales > JAIOZK01 > JAIOZK01. The sequence goes on along the minus strand of CAZTAW010000034.1, from coordinate 18,310 downwards.
AAAGAAATAAATAAAAAGTCAAAACGATTAAAAGACAATATTCACCTCACGGTGAAAGAACTGCAGGAAGATTCCATCGAAACCGGACATTATTATGTACAGGTATTGGATTATTTACGCGAAATCGGTCATGCAATAAGTTTTATTTCGGAACCCAGTCTTGAGCATGTTGACAATAACCATAAAGGCATGATCCCTCCACAGGCCGAAGAACTGATAACAATAAAAAACAATTTCGCAAATTACATAGCCGATGTAATGGAAGTAATTTCGAACAAAGATTTTGAAAAGATTGACATTGTTTTTAATCAACAACAGAACATTCTGAATTACATTGATAAATGTCGGAAAAATCAAATCAAACGTATTAAACGAAATGAAACCGGTACAAAAAACAGCATGTTGTACCTTAACATTATGCAGGAGACGAAGAACCTGACTTTATATATAGGCAACCTGCTAAAATCATATCGGGATTTCGTAATATACGATAACAACAAAAACAACAAATCGTAGAAAAAATAAAATTAATATCAGGCGGACAAACCGGGGTTGACAGGGCGGTGCTGGATTTTGCCCTTGAAAACAATATTCCTTGTGGAGGATTGTGTCCCAAAGGTCGCAAAGCAGAAGACGGCAAAATCAGGAAGAAATACCCTTTAAATGAAACAGAATCGGCTGAATACGCAGTAAGAACTGAGCTCAATGTTTTACATAGCGAAGGAACGCTGGTTCTATTTCTTGACGTAGCCGATGAGGGAACTGAGCGATGCATCAAAACAGCAAAACAATACAATAAACCCCTTATGCAACTTGACCTGATTGAAGCATATGAAACTGAAACAATTAAAAAATGGATTGGCAAACATAAAATCCAGCAGTTGAATATCGCCGGCCCCAGAGAAAGCAACGCACCGGGTATATATTTCCTGACAAAAAAACTACTTCACCAGCTTTTTGATATCTCTCAGAAATAGATTTGTTCATAGCTTTGTAAAATATTTAATGTTTTATGAACTATAAACAAAAGATAAAACAGGCAGATCAAATCCTTAAAAAGCTAAAACAGGAGCTGCTTGAAATAATTATGGATACGCAACCTCAGCAATATTGCAGTAACAAGCTCCTTCTGCCCTGGCTGGAAGAAGATACCGAGTATGAAATAAAAAAACTTAAGCTGGGTATTAAAGATGAACAACGTTACATTCGTAAAATCCACAATATTTTTGGCACTTATGCTGAAGATATCCCTTTGCTGAAAAGAAACCGTTTTGTCAAAAAAAAACGCAAAAGTCAGTAAAGTGCCCTGATAAACCGATCCTTTCCGTTCAGGTCTTTCTTTAACATAACAGAAGCAAACATCTTTTCTAACTGAGAAACCAATCTCTCACCCAAAAATTCGTTAATCTCAATGTATAAGAAACCACCTTTCATAAGATGTTTTCCGCAAAAAGAAGCAATAGCATCATAATACAAAAGCGGATCATCATCTTTCACAAACAGTGCATTTTCGGGCTCATAGACAAGAACATTATTTTTCATCATTTGTTTCTCGGATTCACGAACATAAGGAGGATTAGAAACAACCAGATCAAAACCGGACAGCAAAGTATCTTGTTCTTTATCATTAAGAAAATCAAGTGTTTTAAAAACAACAGGCGTCTTATTAAGATTTGCATTTTTCTCAGCCAACGCTAATGCCATTTTTGAATTGTCAATTGCAAGAATTTCTGCTTCAGGAAATATCTTTTTAAGAGATATGGCAATACACCCGCTTCCGGTACCCACATCAAGTATTTTACGGGGATTGATTTTCTCTTTAAAATCACTTTGTATAAAATACAGTAATTCTTCTGTTTCAGATCTTGGTATTAAAACATTACTGTCTACAAACAACCGCAATCCAAAAAATTCGGTTTCACCAATCAGATACTGAATGGGTACATGTTTTTTTAGTTGATTGACCTTCTCCTTCAAACGATCATATGTGCTTCCACTTATTTGCTGATCTTCATCTGCCAAAAGTTTTGGAAGGTCAATACCCAGACTATGTCGAAACAGAAACATCACCATTTGCCTTGCTTCACTTTGCCCGAATTCAGGTTTCAATTCTGCGATAAATCGTCTGAATAATTTCCCTGTTGTATACTTTTCATTATTCACACATCTAAATTAACTATTTTTGTATATTTATACACTCTTTTACACTATTTAAAACAAGAAACAAATGCGTGGAGACATACTGATCATCAAAGAAATACACAGAAAAGCTGCCAAACAAGCTGTTGAAATGATATTGCCGGATATCAGAGCAAGTGCGCGAAAATATTTTATTAGCGTTGCCGGGGAATCAGGAGCGGGTAAATCAGAGATTGCTGCATCCATTGCTGAAGAACTTGAAAAAGAAGGCATTAATTGTTTCATTTTTCAACAGGATGACTATTTTGTTTACCCTCCGAAAACAAACGCTCTAAAGAGAAAAGAAGATATTAACTGGGTTGGAACGCAGGAGGTTAGACTGGACTTACTCAACAAGGAGATCAACAATATTAGAAATAAAAACTACCTCATAAAAAAGCCACTCGTTATTTTCGAAGAGGATACAATTTCGGAAGAATCGGTTGATATTTCCGGTAAAAAGGCAATGATCATTGAAGGAACTTACACAACATTGCTAAAAAACATTGATTGCAAAATATTTATTGAACGCGATTATAATGACACAAAAGAATCAAGAAAAGAAAGAAACCGGGAAAACCAGGATGAATTTCTCGAAAAAATACTACTGATTGAACATGGGATCATTTCCGGCCATAAAAAATTAGCTGATATCATTATTACAAAAACATTTAATACAATAAAAAACACCAGATCATGAGCAAAAAAATAAACAGAATAGCAATGTTAAGCACACATGGATACTTTGATCCGGTTCCCGTTTTAGGAAGAACAGATACGGGAGGACAGGTTGTTTATGTGCTTGAACTAGCCAAGGCTATTGCAAAAAAAGGCATTAAAGTAGATATCTACACCCGATGGTTCGATAAGTCAAAAATGCAAATTGATCCGGTGCCAGGCGCACCTGACATTAATGTAATTCGCATTCAGGCAGGGCCCTGGAAATTCATACCCAAAGAATCCATTTATGAAGTTTTACCGGAGTTGACAAAAAACATGATCTCTTTTATTAAAAAAAATAACCTGGATTATGATCTGTTTCACGGGCATTATGTTGATGCTGGCATCGTAACAATTGATGTTGCAAAAGCATTTAAAAAACCATCTTATTTTACGGCACATTCCCTGGGCGCCTGGAAAAGACAGCAAATGGGCGGAGATGCCAAAGAAATGGAGAAAAAATTCAATTTCAAACACCGCATTTCAGAAGAGCTCCGAATCTTTAAATCCGTAAATGCACAAACGGTAACCTCAATTGTGCAGGAAGAAAAAATACATGAACTCTATGATTTCTTCTCAAACAATATTGAGAATATACCTCCGGGCGTTGACATTCATACCTTTAAACCCGAAACAAACGGCAAGAAGGAAAAACTCAAAAACATGCCCAAAAGGTACGTCTATTGTATCAGCCGTATTGATACCAACAAAGGACATGATTTTTTGATGCCGGCATTTGATATCGTGAGAAAAAAGGTCAACGATGTTGATCTGGTAATTGGAGGTGGATCACCTAACCCCAAAGACAGAGAAAAAGAAGTTTTTAATATGATGAATGATTTCATTAAAAAACATGATATAAAAGACAGGGTTCATATCATCGGTTATGTGCCCGATAAAACAATGCCGCTTTATTATCAGCATGCAGAACTATTTGTATTGCCGTCACTGTTTGAACCTTTTGGCATGACCACACAAGAAGCCATGTCGTGCGGCACACCGGTTATTGTTTCAAAATTCGGAGGAATACGTTCTGTGATTAAAAACATGAAAAATGGGATATTAGTTGATCCTTCAAACAGTGAAGAATTTGCGAATATGATTATCAGGGTTCTTCAAGACAAGGCACTCAGAAACAAACTGGGTAAAGCAGCACACGAAACCGTGATCAATGAATTTAGCTGGGAGGCCATTGCTGAAAGATTTCTTGATTTCTACCTCAATTTCATGCACAAATAGTGATGCATGAAAATCAAATATTTATAATTTCGGGTAACAAAGCCCAGGGAAAAACAACATTCGTTAAAAAGCTCATTCATCATTTCTCAATACAGAAGCTTAAAATCATTGGGTTTTATGCCAAAGGGTACTGGGAAAAAAATATCCGCTCAGGTTTCGATCTCATTGATCCTAATTCTAACAAAAACATTACGCTATGCAAACATAAACCTGTTGCCGGATGGATCAGGATATCCTATTATTGGTTTAACCCGGCAGCAATTGAATGGGGTACATCTGTACTGTTGAGCGCAAAAAACGCTGCGGATTCACTCGTTATTATAGATGAAATCGGCATGTTAGAAGTAAAAAAATTGTTGTGGTACAAATCGCTGCAAATCCTTCTTTTTGATGCCAATCTACCCATATTGCTTACTGTTAGAAAACAATTTGTTGATTCGATCATTGCATCATTCAACTTAAAAAATGTACTTACTTTTGACATCGAAAAAAACACACCCCAGGGTGTATGTAAAAAAATCACTAACATTATTCATCAGAGATGATCTTTCTGTGTGCTGCAATACTTATCTCTTCATCACTTTTTGTGATTTTTAAATTTTTTACGCGGTTCAGGATCAACACCTTCCAGGCCATAACATTTAATTATCTTATCGCAAGCATATTCGGTTTTAGCTTATTTACACCCAACGAAAGTATAATTACCCTTTTTTCCGAATCCTGGTTCTATCTGGCCGTTATTGAAGGTATCTTATTTATCGCCGTATTTGTACTTTTCGGAATATCCTCCCAGAAAGCCGGAGTAGCAGTAACGGCTGTTGCAAGCAAGATGTCAGTAGTTATACCGATTATTGCCGGGATCATGATTTATAATGACTCCGTGATCTTCTCAAAGATTGCAGGAATTGTGTTTGCACTACTTGCTTTTTATCTTTCCACCCGTAAAAATAAAGACACCCCAACCTTGCCCAAATTTGCATTTCTTCCGCTCCTGCTCTTCATTGGGAATGGTTTTGTTGATGCATTGATCAAAGTTGCCGAACATTTTTATCTATATGATGACAAGGGCTATTTTGCCTCTGTAATCTTTCTAACAGCCCTGATCATTGGAGGAACGATCACTACATATAAAGTGATTGTTCATAAAGAAAAAATACAATTGAGAAATTTCATCGGGGGATCCATACTTGGGATATTTAACTTCTCAACCACTTATTTCAAAATACTTGCCCTGGCTTTTATGGAAAGCAGTCGGATGTTTCCGATTCTTAATGCCGGTATCGTGAGCTTAACAGCACTTCTGGGGGTGATCATTTTCAAGGAAAAACTCAGCTTAACCAACTGGATTGGGATACTTTTATCAGTTGTGGCCATTATTCTTATATCTATCAACAGATAAAAAGAATCATAAATACATTAATTTTTTACTTACCGGTTGAAAGTCTCAATAAAAAACCATACTTTTGATTTACTGAAGCAACCACTGCTTTTTTCTATCAACCAGGATCAACGATTGCATGTCAGATACTTATAAAATAATACAAAAAAAATCCACGGGTCTTTATAAGGAAAAGGGAAGTAAGTTTATTGCCATTGCTGTTCCAGTTGAATCCGAGGAAGAATTTAAGGAAAAATATGATGAGATCAAAAAACATTACCATGATGCCCGCCATCATTGCTTTGCCTGGTTGCTGGGGCCGGAAAAAGAAGCTTTCAGGATGAATGATGACGGAGAACCTTCCGGCACAGCAGGAAAGCCTATTTTTAACCAGATACTTTCAAAAGAGATCACGAATGTAACAGTAATTGTAGTAAGATATTTTGGCGGAACAAAGCTTGGTACAAGCGGACTTGTAAGTGCCTATAAAACAGCAGCCAGAGAAGCACTTAACAAAGCCAGGATCGTCACAAAAACCATAAATGATTATTATAGAGTTGAATACGAATACAAGAATACAAATGAGATGATGCAGATTGTAAATGATGAAAATTTACAGCAAGTTCAACAGGATTTTGAAATGAACTGCAAAATGATTTTTGCAGTCCGCAAAAATAATTCCAAAAGAGTTTATGAAAGAATAAAAAAAAACAAGAAATTAATTATTAACTATTTAAAGACAGAATAATTTTGCTTAGGGGGTATTCATGAATTGCAGTAACCAAATACCAATTACTGATGTCTATATACGACAAAAAAAGATTAAAATCAAGTGGTTTTTTGCTTTTTTTTTCACTTTTTTAGCTGCATATTTGTTAAGCATTTTCTAATGCTCCCTGATATTTTAATGGTAACTATTACCATTGATCTTTGCTGGCATTTTGAAGTTATTAAGGCGAAAAGAGGATTAATAAGAAGTTTAATCATTTAAGGAAGAAGCGAATGAAAAAAGATCATGTTGCAGTATGGGATAATTGTCTCAAAATAATTAAAGATAACGTTCATTATCAGAGTTTTAAAACCTGGTTTGAACCCATTAGCCCAATCAAGCTAAATAACAATGTTCTAACAATACAGGTTCCCAGTCAATTCTTCTACGAATGGCTCGAAGAACACTACATTAACTTGCTCAAGAAAACGATTAAAAAAGAGTTAGGTCATGATGGAAGACTCGAATACAACATTATCATGGATAACTCTTACACAACTACAAGTCCATACACCATTAACATTCCCACTGCAAACAAAAAAGCATTAAAGAATCCCCCCGTTTCCATGCCCATAGATCTAAACAAGGGGAAATCAAAAGATATTCCCAATCCATTTATTATACCCGGACTGAAAAAAATCAAAGTACAGTCCCAACTGGTTGACTCATATTCATTTGAGAGTTTTGTGGAGGGAGATTGCAACCGCCTTGCACGCTCAGCCGGATATGCCGTTGCCGAGAACCCTGGCAAAACAGCATTCAACCCATTATTAATATATAGTGATGTTGGTTTGGGTAAAACCCACCTTGCCCACGCAATTGGAATCCAGGCCAAGAACAATTTCCCGAATCTTACTGTACTTTACGTATCAACCGAGCAATTCATTGCCCAGTACATCGAATCCGTAAGAAACAATAACCAGAATGATTTCGTACATTTTTACCAGATGATTGACCTGTTAATTGTTGATGACATACAGTTTGTATCCGGCAAAGAAAAAACACAGGATGTATTCTTCCATATCTTCAATCATCTGCACCAAAAAGGAAAACAAATTGTAATTACGGCAGACAAACCTCCTGTTGAAATGAAAGGCATGGAGCCCAGGTTATTGTCCCGTTTCAAATGGGGTCTCGCCGCTGATTTGCAGGTTCCTGACCTTGAAACCCGTATTGCCATTTTAGAAAAGCGCCTTTACAGCGATGGCATAGACATGCCCAAAGATGTTACTGAATACCTTGCTTATAGCATTACAACAAACATCAGGGAACTTGAAGGTGCATTAATTAGTATACTGGCACAATCATCCCTGAATAAAAAACCCATCACTATTGAGCTTGCCAAACAAATGATTGACAAGTTCGTCAAAAACACAACCCGTGAAATATCAATAGACTATATACAAAAAGTTGTTTGCGACTATTTCAGCCTTCCACTTGACGCAATTAACTCAAAAACCCGCAAACGCGAAATCGTCCAGGCGCGTCAGCTTGCCATGTTTTTTGCCAAAAAACACACAAAATCATCACTGGCAACTATAGGTTTGCATTGCGGAAACAAGGATCATGCAACCGTTTTGCATGCCTGCCGCACAATAAATAACCTTATTGAAACTGACAAGCAATTCAGAACCTACGTTGAAGAGCTCGATAAAAAAATCAAACTTTAAAAATAATTAAGTTTGTTTTTAAAAAAAATTATTACTACTTTTAAAAAGTGGAGGTAATAGAGTTCACAAAAAAGTTTAAATAATTTTAAGTACGATAATTTAACTACAACTAAATTTATTAACATGAATATTTTATTCGTTTGTTTAGGGAATATTTGCAGATCACCATTAGCAGAAGGAATCTTGAAAGATAAGCTAAAGAAAAGAAACATTGATGCAAATATTGAATCAGCAGGGTTTGAGTCGTTCCATATTAATGAGCACCCCGATAAACGAGCTATTAAAGTTGCTGAAAAGCATAATATTGACATTTCAAATTATTCTTGCCGATTATTTACAACCAATGATTTTGATAGATTTGACAGAATATTTGTAATGGAAGCTGCCAATTTCAGGGATGCAAAATACTTTGCCCGTGATGATAATGATCTTGAAAAGATCAAATTTCTGATGAGCGTAATTCATGGGAAAAACGAAGCCATTCCGGATCCCTATTTCGGGGATGTTGAGGGTTTCGACCGTACATTTGAAATGATTGACAAAGCTTGTGAGATTATTGCCAACAAGCTTGTAAAGAACGAACCAATTTAATTACTGCTTTGTATACTTTTGAAGAACGAGTCCCTGAATTTTTCGATATCGAACAAGCTTTATCAAGAATACAATCACATGTTCATAAAACGCCTTTATTAAAATGTGAAACATTCAATAAGCTGCTTGATGCCGAAATCTTTTTTAAATGTGAAAATTTTCAGAAAGCCGGTTCTTTTAAATCAAGAGGCGCTATAAATGCTGTGTTCTCTCTTTCGGAAAATCAATTACAAAAAGGCGTTGGAACGCATTCATCAGGAAATCATGCCCAGGCTCTTGCAAGAGCAGCAAGGCTGAGAAACACAACCGCCTATATTGTAATGCCTGAAACAAGCCCTATAGTTAAGGTTAATGCAGTAAAGTATTACGAAGGGAAAATTACCTTCTGCAAACCCAGCCTCAAATCCAGAGAAGACACACTCAGAAGAATACTCGATGAAAATGGTGCCATTGAAATACACCCATACGACAACCCGTTTATTATTGCCGGTCAGGGAACCTGTGCTTATGAAATCCTTCAGGAAATAAATAATCCTGATATAATAATGATACCTGTTGGGGGTGGAGGGCTCCTTAGTGGTACAGCACTATTAACACGCCACCTGTCAAAAAACACAAAAGTAATTGCAGTTGAACCGGAAATGGCGGATGATGCCTATCAATCTTTTTATTCAGGGAAGTTTGTACCCTCAGTCAATCCACAAACTATTGCCGACGGTTTGCTTACTTCTCTCGGAAAAATCACCTACCCTATCATCAGAAAAAATGTTGACCAAATTGTTACTGTCAGCGAAAAAGGAATCAAAGAAGCCATGCAATTGATATGGGAAAGAATGAAGATCGTGGTAGAACCCTCTTCGGCTGTACCTTTTGCTGCTCTGCTCGAAAAGAAAGTTGATTGTGTAAATAAACGTATCGCGATTGTATTATCGGGAGGTAATGTTGATCTTGAAAAATTACCATGGACATAAAATGAACAACAAAGGAAACTTATATCTCATTCCCAGCGACCTGGGTAATGACAACCTGAAAAGAATCCTTCCTGCGTGGAATTTTGAAATCATCAATAATATCAATATTTTTATCGTTGAAAATATCCGATCGGCCAGGAGATTCCTCAGAAAGGCCGGCTATGACCACAACTTCGACAAAACAACTTTTCATATTCTCAACAAACAAACAGAAGCAGAACAATACAGTAACTTTCTCAGCAGAACTGATTCAGGAAAAGATACAGGACTAATCTCAGAAGCCGGGTTACCTTGCATTGCCGACCCGGGTGCTGAAATTGTAAAAATAGCACATCAAAAAAAAATCAATGTTACACCCCTTGTTGGCCCTTCATCATTGATGCTTGCCCTTATGGCTTCGGGCTTTAACGGACAAAGTTTTACTTTTCACGGATATCTGCCCATTAAAAAACAAGACCGCGAAAAACAACTCAGACAGATTGAAAAACAAGGCCTTCAGAAAAAGCAAACACAGATATTCATTGAAACACCATACCGCAATATGCAACTGTTTGATTCAATAATTAAAAGCTGTCAGAAAAAAACACAATTGTGCATTGCCTGTAATATAACCCATCCGGATGGTTTTATTCAAACCAAATCTGTCGAAGACTGGAAAAACACCAAACCGGAGATCCATAAAAAGCCATGTGTATTTTTAATTTATAGTTAAGAAATATACTGAATCTTACAAAAAATGCATTGCATTTTTTTGTTAGATGCAGTTATACCGATAAGAGCATAAGCTCAACTATTGCAAACCTGTTCCGTATCGGTATAAAATGTATAAAATGAATGTAATCTTTTTTTGTATAATACGTCATTATAAACAAGAAATGATAATTTTGCTGAAAACTCAGGGAGATTGACCCGGACAGTATTAAAAATAGAGAACCTTGTAAAAAGATACGGCAGTATCCGTGCTGTTGATGATCTGTCATTAGAAGTTGAAAAAGGCAGCATTTATGGTATTTTGGGGCCCAATGGAAGCGGCAAAACCACTACTCTTGGCATTATTACTGATGTAATCAGGCCCAACAAAGGAAGCTATTTCTGGTTTGAAAAACCACCCACAAAAGAAGAAAGACAGAAAGTAGGATCTATTATTGAAGTGCCCGTTTTTTACCCTTATCTATCTGCTGTTCAAAACTTAAAGATTATTGCAAAAATCAAAGATTGCTCATATAAAGATATTGATCACGTACTTAATATTGTGGAACTGGATCAGCGAAAACATAGCAAATTCAAGACTTATTCGCTGGGTATGAAGCAAAGGCTTGCCATTGCTGCTGCATTAATCGGAGACCCTGAAGTGCTTATTCTCGATGAACCTACCAATGGCCTTGACCCAAGGGGAATAGCCGAAATCAGGCAGTTAATAATTGATATCGCTTTGCGGGGAATTACAATCATTCTGGCGAGCCATCTTCTGGATGAAGTGCAAAAAATCTGCACACACGTGGCAATTCTCAGTAAAGGTAAAAAACTGCATGAGGGTAAGGTTGATGAAGTTTTAAACGAATCAATGTTGATTGAGCTTTCTTCTGACAATAACGAGGAGCTTGCAGTGATATTAAAAGAATACAGCAAAATCATTGACATCAAGAAGGAAAACAACAAATGGCTTGTCAGGATTGCAGAAGGAACCACAACTGCAGAAATAAACAAATATTTGTTTTCTAAAGGTTTAATCCTCAACCACCTTGCAATTAGAAAAAAATCCCTGGAAAACTATTTTCTGGAAGTACTTAAAAATTCATCATGATCAACCTGCTTAATATAGAACTGAAAAAGATCACACCCAATAAAACATTCTGGGTACTCGTAAGTATGTATGTCATATTAACAAGCCTGATTCTTTTTGGTATACAGGGATTTATGAATGAATTTTCGAAAGAAATAACACGGAATGCACCTGTTGAAGTTCCGCTTTTTTCATTGTATCGGTTTCCGAGCATCTGGCACAACCTAACGTATATCGTAGGATTCCTGAAGATATTTCTCGGGGTGGTTGTGATCATCCTGGTTACAAACGAATATTCTTTTAAAACGATCAGGCAAAATGTCATTACCGGCCTAAGCAGAACAAATGTCATGACAGCCAAGGTTTTACTTACTTTCATACTGAGTGCCGGGGCAACCTTGCTTGTATTCATCGTCGGTTTGGTATTGGGTTTTATAAATACCCCGTCAATTAGCTTTTTAAAAATATTTAACAACACAAATTTTCTTTTTGCCTATTTTCTTGAAATATTTACCTTTTTACTTTTTGCTTTACTGATCGGATTTCTTTTTAAAAGATCAGGTCTTTCGATAGGGTTTTTATTGCTTTATACATATATCATTGAACCCCTCATTCTTTATAAGCTACCTGATGCTGCAGACAGGTTTATGCCGCTTGAGGCCGCTTCCAATCTGATTGGACTACCCAAAACATCCATCATGAATTTATTGAACCAGTATGATTTCAGAAATTATGTAGCCATAGAAGATGTTTTTGTTTCCGCTGGATTTTGCGCTCTCTTTATTTACCTTATATACCTCATCATGCGTAAACGTGACCTTTAAACAAACACTATGTTTTTTTCTTTTTATTAAATAGTGAGCACATGTTTTGATTTTCGGTAAAATGTTTTAATTTTGATTGCCAACCGGCATAACAACAGAGCATAAGCATAAATGGGATATTATGAAAGAAAAATTCAGGATAACAGGGGCTGAATCATTTGAAGAGTTTAGAATACCTATAGGCAAAAGACTATTCGATATTTTTTTCGCAACCTTCTCAATCATTATTTTTTCCCCACTGATTCTTCTTGTAGCCTTATTAATAAAGATTGATTCGAAAGGACCTGTATTATACGTTTCAAGAAGAGTAGGTACAGGATATGATATTTTTAAGTTTTACAAATTCAGAAGCATGTACCTGGGATCTGAAAAAAAACTCACTGAATTGTCAGAATTGAACCAATACCTGATCAACCAGCACAAGAAAGGAGATGATCCGGAAGAGGACGAATGCCCTGATTGCAAAAGATTGGGTTATCCCTGTTCACCTATATTATATATTGACGGGAACCAGATTTGTGAGAATCTATACCTTCACAAAAAAAGACTCCATTCTAAAAAAGCAACTTTTTTTAAAGTCAGAAATGATCCTCGTGTCACCCGTATTGGCAAGCTTATCAGACGCACCAATCTGGACGAATTACCTCAGCTTTATAATGTTTTAAAAGGAGATATGTCAATTGTTGGCAACCGCCCCCTGCCCCTTTATGAAGCTGAAATGCTTACCAATGATCAATGGGCTCTCAGGTTTCTTGCCCCTGCCGGAATAACAGGATTATGGCAGGTTCATTATAACAAAAAACAAAACCTGTCAGAAGAAGAAAGAAAAAACCTGGACAACAAATACGCCTTGAACGCTTCTTTTTGGAATGATATCAAAATCATCCTTCAAACCTTTCTTGTACTTTTCAGAAAAAAAGAAAACCTTTAATTTTCCCGGATTTTATATAGTGCTGCAAGCCTTTTCAGCAAAGGAGGATGAGAATAATAGAAAAAAACATAGGCAGGATGCGGGCGTAAATTACTTAAATGGTTTACTGATAGCTTTTTCAGAGCTTTGGCAAGGGCTCCGGGATCGTAGTTTTCTCCGGAGAACCTGTCTGCAGCATATTCATTTTTCCTGGAAATATAGTTCATTCCCAATCCCAGCAACATACTCAGCGGACTATACAGCAAACCGAAAGCAACCAGCCCCATGTAAAAGTTGCCTTTTTCGGCACCCAATGCCTGCGACAGAACAGGATTTCCAATAAACAGTGACAAAATAAACAACATCAAACCCGTTTGTAACAGTGAGAGGATAATTCCACTTGTTGTATGTTTCTTTTTGTAATGGCCGATTTCATGAGCCAGAACGGCAAGCAACTCTTCAATTGTATGTTCCTTAATTAGTGTATCATACAGGACTATGCGTTTTTTAGGGCATAAACCGGTAAAGTAAGCATTGGCCTTGCTGCTTCGTTTTGAACCATCAATTACATAAATATCTTTTAATTTAAACCTGACCTTTCTGGCAAATGCTTCAATTGCAATCCGCAGCTCTCCTTCTTCGAGCGGTGTTTGCTTATTAAAAAGGGGGACAATTAAATTGGAATAAAACATACTCATAAAAACCATGAAACCGGCAATAGCTCCCCATGCGATCAACCAAAACCATTGACCTGCGCTGCTGTATATCCAAACAATAAGAGAAAGGAGACCTCCTCCAATAACAACTCCTATTAGCCAGGTTTTGAATTTATCAAAAATAAATATCCGCGGTGTTGTTTTATTAAAGCCAAATTTTTCTTCTATTACAAAAGTCTGATAAACAGAAAAAGGTGTTGAAAGAATATCAGCAGCAAAACCCAGAATTCCAAAAAACAAAAGGTTCATTAAAACAATGTGATCCGTACACTCCCTGACCATATGATCAAGAAAAGCAAAACCACCAAGAAACAACATAAGCATCAGTGCAATAAAAGAAACCGAATCCGTGACCAGCGAAAATCTTTGCCTTTCCTGTTCATAATCCTGCGACTTACGGTATTTTTCTGCATCGTATATTCCTTCAAGCTCACGGGGCAGGGTATTGGTCCAGTATTTGCTGTTCAGATAATCAAGTATTCTCTCAAGTACAAAACCAAAAACTACAATTGTTACTATGATAATAAAAAGCGTATGTGCCATAACTTTTTCTGTAAGATTCTTTTTTAGTAAGTACCACTCCAGCGTCGAATAAACCATTCTACAGCCAGCAATGCAATAATTACTAAAAGTACCGTAAAAATATTCAAAATATCCGCATATCTTTTGTTATAAAATACTGTCGGGCGAATGTCTTCCCTTGCCCGTATTATTTCCGGAATTGAATCCAACTGACTCTTGTAAAGCAACTTACCATTGTTTTCCTCTGCCAGCCTGTATAACAAATTAAAATCCGCTTTTGATTGATTGGCTTCCACTTTCAAATCTTTGATGATAAACCGGCCTTTATCCGTATAAGCATTTCCGCCGAAATCCGTAGAAGCTTGATATTCGTATTGCCCAACAGCAAAACTACCTGCATCGAGAACATATCTGTTATCTTTTCTTCCAAAAACAAACGGATATTGATTTCCTTCACTATCTGTAATCATTATGTTAACCTCAGGAGTATTTACAAGCTCATAATTCTTATTATACAACTCTGCAACTATTTCTACATTTTGATTTTCAAAAAACTTATACTTTGTTTCCACGTGGAAAAAACTTTTATCGGTTTTCAATGTCAGGTATTGCACAAGTTTTCTGATGATCTCATTGAACACATGATGACTTCCATTAATTTCAAAATCACTAATACGCCAACGCCATATACCTTCACCCACAATGGCACCGAATTTATTTTCAAGGGTGGACATAAAACCAATCAGGGGATTATCTGTTTCCACACTGCCGATTTGCTGAAAAAACAGCATCTGAGAAGCATTTACAATATCATACGTTCCCAAAGGAGCAAATAATGGAGGAAACCTATCTATTGTTCTTATGACATCCGGTGGAAGACTGAACAAGGTAAAAGCCTGATTCAGGTGCGGATATACATTTTCATATGTTTTATTGTCGCCAAAAATCTTCAATCCCGGGCCGGAGCGATTGAAGCTGTTCAAATCCGTTTTGTTTCCAATAATGAACAAAACCGGAATATTTGCATTATTCAATTCATTCATCAACAACTTTGAAGCAACATCAACAGCAGGAAGCTGATGCAGGATAAGCAAGTTGTATTCTTCTATATTCTTATTGAATTCCTTGATGAGATAACTTTCCAAAGAATAATTCACATTTGATCTAATAGCTGATTTTATGGCACCTACATCAGGATGGGGCGCCCTGGCAAGTATCAGTATCTTCTGTTTATCATCAATGATATCAATAAAAAAATCAAATCGGTTGTTTTCTTTTATAAATTCATCCTCTACATCATCAACCATAACCTGATAATGCATAACTCCAGGTTTGTCGGCTTTCAGGCTAAAATTAAATGTTTTGGTAAAATTATTATTGTCCACCCGAAATGTTTTTGAAACAAGTAACTGATCCTCTGACAGAATGCTAACTTTGGATTTTTCACCTTTACATTTTTCCGCTCTCACGACAACCTCAACGGGAAATTCATTGTTTTGAAACGCAATATTGTTGTGATCTACATTGTCTATTAACAAATCTTTTCTTACGGAGGTATCTCCCAGGCCAAGCGTATAGATCGGAAAACTTAGATTACGGGCAGTGTAAACCGGGTTCATACCTGTGTTATAAATTCCGTCGGAAGCAATAATAAGGGCTCCAAGGTTTTTGTGGCTGAATCTTTGCTCAACATTTCGTATCAAAGCGGAGATATTGGTTTGCTGGCCATTAAATGAAAATTGCCCGGCTTCTGTCACATCATCATCAAAAGCGTACATCAAAAACTCAAAATTATCCTTTTCCTCCTCTTTAATGGTCTTTAAACTATTGAAGAATTCATTTTTCATGAACATTGAGTCTTCACCCAGCAGTATGGAAGAAGAATTATCCTGTGCAAAAACAATGATGGGTTTTTCAATATGTTGAAAAGTTTGTTTCACCAACGGCCCCATCAACAGAAAAGCAATGATACTGATTGCAGCAAACCTAAAAAGTGCAAGTATCCTTCGCATCCAGGGTTTAACAGCCAGGTTATGATCTCGATGATAAAGAGCAACAGCAAAAACAATTCCCAGCAACGCGCAAAATAACAAAAACCATAAAGGGTAATCTGATACTATCTCCAATTGAAAAACATTTTTTAAGGTTCTACCTTTGCATTCCGCCACAAACAGAGATCACCTGACCCGTAACATACGAAGAAAGGTCGGAGCCCAGAAATAATGCAACATTTGCCACATCTACAGGTGTGCCGGCTCTTTTGAGTGGAATGGATTCAATCCATTGTTCCCTGACTTCATCAGTAAGGGAACCACGGGAAGTCATTTCTGTTTCAATAAATCCGGGAGCTATAGCATTGCATCTGATATTTCTTGATCCAATCTCTGCTGCCATTGATTTTGTAAATCCTATTAAGCCTGCTTTGGAGGCAGAATAATTGGATTGACCCGCATTTCCTTCAATGCCCACAACTGAGCTCATATTGATGATTGAACCCTTGCGCTCTTTCAGCATAGGTTTCAGTATGGCTTTGGTCATATTAAATATAGATTTCAGGTTGACTTTAATAACCATATCCCACTCTTTTTCACTCATCCTGAGCAAAAGATTGTCTCGTGTAATTCCTGCATTATTAATCAGTATGTCAATCTTTGAAAAATCATCAAGTACATTATTAATTAGTTTAGCGGAATCTTCAAACGAACTGGCATCCGATGCATACCCCTTTCCTTCAACCTGTATATCAGCAAGTTCTTTTTCGAGGGATTTAACTTTATCATCAATAGCAAGATCGGAAAAAGCAATATTTGCACCTTCGGAAGCAAACCTCCGGGCGATACCCCTTCCGATACCTCTTGCTGCTCCTGTTATTAATGCTGTTTTTCCTTCAAGTAGTTTCATATCAATATTTTTTGGTCCTGATTGAAGACAAGATACGAATTTATTTCATTGAACGATTGTTATGATGAATTATTCTAATTTTTCAGAAGATAAGTTTCACACATGCACCTCCATCGGGTCTGTTTTTCGCCTCAAGTTTTCCTCTGTGGGCATCCATGATGAGTTTAATTGCTGCGACCGATAATCCCAAACCTTCGGAATTCATAACATCATCCGTATTAAAATAGTTAAATGGTTTACTAAGCATTTCTTCCGAGAACCCCGGTCCCCTGTCGCAAAACTCAATAACCGGTTTTTTTTTCTCGTGATACGCTCTGATCTCTACCACACTGCTGGCAGGAGAAAACCGTAATGCATTATCCATAAGGCTTCCGAGAGAAGTCTTTACCAGGTCAAAATCAAGGTTTATCTGCATATCAGAAGGGTTTATCGAAACAACAATATCCACATCTTTCTCATTTGCCGCCTCTATCAATTGCTCCTTGATATCCTCAATCATATATTTGATCCTTTGCGGGGAATATTGCAGCTTATATTTTTCAGCATTCAGAGAAGTTATCAGCAGGGCAATCTCGCTAAATTTCACCAGTCGGTCAGCAGCTTCTCGCAGGTATTCAATATACTCTTCCTGGTTTTTTGTCTTTTGTGTGTCTTCCAGAAGTTCTATCAAACCCTGCAGGCCGTTTAAGGGAGTCCTCAATTCATGACTGATGATATTCAAAAAATCACTTTTTGCTTTTTCAAGTGTTGATAATTGCTTGTTGGCTTCTTGCAGTTGCCGGGTTCTTTCGGTAACTTTTTGTTCAAGCAACTGATTCAATGATTTCAACTGCTGCTGTTGCTTCCTGATAACCAGGTGGGTCTCAACCCGTGCCAGCAGCTCCTCTGCGTTAAATGGCTTGGTAAGATAATCGGCTGCACCAACCTGAAATCCCTTTACGACACTTTCTTTTTCAGCTTTGGCGGTTAAAAAAATTATGGGAATTTCGCTTGTTTTCTGATTCTTTTTTAACTCAGTGCATACTTCATAGCCGTCAATTCCCGGCATCATGATGTCCAGCAGGATAAGATCAAAATCATGCATCTTTGTCATGGCAATAGCATCTTTTCCATTAAGGGCATATGATATTTTATATTC
>CAZTAW010000033.1:0-20216 GCA_964611705.1 uncultured Bacteroidales bacterium | reverse complement strand
TTTGTGTGTACTTTGTGATCCTTTGTGGTTCAATATATTAAGATTAACCACAAAGGCCACAAAGGATTTACACAAAGTTCCACAAAGTCTTTTGAGTCAGCCTCATGAAACCGACATTTGCAGCCTTAATACGATGAATTATTCTTATTAACATGTACGGAAAGATCAGAAATATTTCAGTTTTCCTTTTATTAACACTTAGCTGTTTCATACGTTCCAATGGACAGGAAAACACTACAAAAATAATAACTTCAGAAGATATTGAAGTTGGAGCCGGACGAACCGAATTGTACTTTCCTTTGATTAAAAACAAAAAAATCGGTATTGTTGCAAACCACACTTCTCTTATTAACGGGAAACATCTTGTTGATTCATTAATTGATGCAGGCTTGAATATTAAAATGATTTTCAGTCCCGAACATGGTTTCCGGGGGACTGCCGATGCCGGGGAAAACATTAAAAACGGCATTGATTCTAAAACAGGTTTAGCTGTTATTTCACTTTACGGAACACACAAAAAACCAACAAAAGAAGATTTGAAAGACATTGATATCATACTTTTCGATCTTCAGGATGTCGGAGTAAGGGTATACACCTATATCTCCACAATGACTTATGTAATGGGTGCCTGCGCTGAAAACAACATACCTGTGCTCATTCTCGACCGGCCCAACCCCAACGGGCATTATGTTGATGGCCCTGTTTTGGATACAGCTTTTCGCTCATTTGTGGGCATGCATCCTGTCACACTGGTTCACGGAATGACAATTGGTGAATACGCCCGGATGATCAATGGAGAAGGATGGCTTGAAGGAGGTCGTGAATGTGATTTGACTGTTATTCCGGTTAAAGGATATGACCATACCAAACATTATCAATTGCCGGTAAAACCATCCCCGAATTTACCAAATATGAATACTGTATACCTATATCCTTCCCTGGTCCTATTCGAAGGAACAATTGTCAGTATTGGCCGGGGTACGGATCATCCCTTTGAAGTCATTGGTCATCCTGAATTCATGACCGGGAGTTATACATTCACTCCCAAAAGCAATCCGGGCGCCCGCAATCCAAAACATAAAAACACCCCTTGTTATGGAACAGGATTGATCAACTTAACAGAAAATGCAGGAATACCTGATTCTGTTAATTTACATTGGCTGATCGGTTATTATAATTTTTTTAAGGATAGAAAAGAATTCTTTAACGCCTACTTTGATAAACTTGCCGGAACTGATGCTTTAAGAAAGCAAATCCTGGAAAATAAATCCGAACATGAAATTAAGAAATCATGGGAAGATGATTTGAATGAATTTAAAAAGATCAGAAGGAAGTATTTGTTGTACGCAGATTTTGAATAAGTTAATTATCATGTTTATGAAAAAAATATTGCTTGTCATTGTATTGTTTGTTTTCGGATTACCCCTGTCATACTCCCAAATCCCACCCGGCTATTACGATGATGCCATTGGCCTCAACGGAGAAGAATTACAAATTGCTTTACATGAAATCATTGATGATCATATAGTGCAGGAATATGGTGATTTATGGGATTATTTTGAATTCACCGATAAGAAAACCAATGGGAAAGTCTGGGATATATACTCGGATATACCCGGCGGAACTCCACCTTATGAATTTACTTTTGTAACGGATCAATGTGGCAATTATTCACAGGAAGGGGATTGCTTCAACAAAGAACATTCTTTCCCGAAAAGCTGGTTTGGCGGCAAGGTATATCCCATGTATTCCGACCTCTTTCATGTTTATCCTACGGATGGTTATGTCAATAGTAAAAGATCGAATTATCCTTATGGTGAAGTTAACGCTGCAAGCTGGACTTCCCTCAACGGTTCAAAAGTTGGACATTGCAGTTACCCCGGCTATTCGGATATTGTATTCGAACCCATTGATGAATACAAAGGTGATCTGGCACGGTCTTATTTTTATATTTCAACACGTTATTATGAAGAGGACAGCAACTGGCCCGGAAGCAATATGTTTGATGGCGCCCGGCCGCTCCCCTGGGCTTTGGAAATGCTACTCGGCTGGCATAATGATGACCCTGTAAGTCAAAAGGAGGTTGACAGAAACAACGAAATATATGAAGTCCAGGAAAACCGCAATCCATTCATTGACCATCCCGAATGGGTAGAAGATATCTGGATACAAACCAATGCATCCTCATATTCTCATTTGCAATTCAATGTTCAGATAAGTCCTGTTCCTGCAAAGGATATATTATTGGTTCATATTTCATCACCTGATAAGAATCAAAAGTATTCATTTCAATTAATGTATAACCAAATAAATCCCGTTTTTCCATTCAGAAACATTTATAACTAATAACACCAATGTACTAACACCAATCATAGAAATTTTATTCTTGTTAGGATAGACTCTCAAAGTGTATTCCTCATCTCTTAAATCGGCATTTGCTCCTAAAATCCATGAAAAATAGTATAGCACCATTGACAGTTTAAATAAAAGATTTGCTGTTTCATCAATAAATATAGGTTTAAAAAGTGCTAAATCTATTTGCAACCAAGTGAAAAGTACACCAAGAACAAATGCAGAAATACTTATAAACAATTTTACATTTTTGTAAATCGTTTTTTCCCTTTTGTCCATTCTATCCATTAGGTTGTGTTCTCTTTTCCTTTTTTTCATGAAGTTGTTAGTTTTAATGAAAGATAACGGCAGAACCATTCAAATTCCTTTGAATACCCCTTTTGAAATTGAGCTTGAGGGTAATCCAACTACTGGATATCAATGGCAGGCAGCTCTTTATGATTCAACAGTTATAAAATCGTTAGGAGAACCTAAATATCAGTCGGAAGCAAAAGTACCTGGCGAAGGTGGAATTTATACTTTTAAGTTTCAATCAGTAAATAGTGGAGAAACCGATCTCAAGCTTGTATATCGCAGACCATTTGAACCGGATGCAGAACCAGTCAGAACATTCACTCTTCATGTTATTTCCGGGACAATAGGACGTATAACAGCAGAATAAGGAAATCACCTTGCGGTAACTCCCTTATTCAACGTTGGAAACCATCTCCTGGCTGTTTGCTGAACATGACAGCATATTAATTTAAAGAGGAATTTAAAACTAACAATACGTTTGCTGTAAACAACAGTATTTTAACATTCGTAGACATTGACCGAATATCTGATGGTGTTTTTTTATCAAAGCCACTTTTTCCTGAATGCCTGGATGTAATCATCAATACATTGGTTATATAATTTAATAATATGTGTAAGGGTTGAATTTTTTACATTGAAAACCTTATTTCCTACCAGCGAAACTGGAAGTATCTTGGGTGATGTGCCTGAAAAGAACATGGCTTCAAATTCATTGATGTCTTCGGCTTTGATTTTTTTTTTCTTGAATTGATATGTTGTGATTGCGGCATATTTCAAAGATTTTTTCCCGTGTGATACCCGGTAAAATTTGATGAACGGGAGGTGTATATATCTTATCATCATTGATAAAGAAAACATTTGAGCGGCTGCCTTCCGTAATAAATCCTTTTCCATCAAGCAAAATCACATCATACAACCCGTTTTTTCGAATTACCTCTACAGTATCTTCCCTCAGTGGCAGGATAACCTGTTTTGCATTGGGTATGGGGCGGACAGCCGGGAAAAGAATACTGGGTATGCCTTTCCTGTATTGTTCTTCGATTGGATAACGGTTTTCGATAAATAAGGCAAGAAAGGTTTCTTTTGAATGATCTTTGTTTTGTTTATTGAAAATAATCTCTACATTACCTTTTCTTACAGCGTTTATCTCGATCAATCTTTGTACGTTTTGTTTTATTGTTTCTTCATCAAGCCGGATATCAAAACTCAATATTTCGGATGATTTAAAAAGGCGCTTGATATGCTCAAGGTAAAATAGCGGGATGCCGTCTATGATCCTGAAAACTTCATAAATAGACCGACCTTCCGAAAAAAGTTGATTATCGAATTCCGAACAGGGTTTGACTTTTTCATTCAGAATAAAATAATCGTAAAAGCATTGCAACATAATTTACCCTTCTGTCTTATGATTTCCATTCTTTTTTTAGAATGCTGTATGTCTTCAGGTCAACATATTTTCCATATAAATATTCACTGCTTCTTTCGGTACCTTCATATTCGAAATGCAACCTGAAAGGTATCTGCATACTCCTTTTATTGCCAACTGCACACTTTACCGAGATTCTTTGAATACCAAGCTTTTTGAATCCAAAATCCACCAATGCCCTGCATGATCTTAACATAATTCCCTTTCCCTGTTTATTTTCCGATAGCCAGTATCCAATCTCGGCTTTACGGTTCAATGAGTCAAACTCCTTGAGGCCCAGCAGTCCGGAAAATTCTTTGTTATACCAAACCTCATATATCACGTTTTGCTTGGGGCAGGTTGATTCAATTACTGATAGAATAAAGTTTTCAGTGTCTTTTACTTTCTTTGTGTTATCAACAAACGGAAGCCATTCACGAAGATATTTCCTGTTCCTGTTGATAGTTTCATATATCAGGCTAGCTGATCCAAAACTCAGCGGACGTAACTCAATCTCACTGTCAACTGCTATTTTAATCAGTTGCATTTTCATCTTCCTGTTCGGATTTAAAGTAGTTGCTGATCAATTCGCTGGCTTTCCTGGCATAATCGCTTTCAACATAAACCATGTATGAATTGTGAGGAAATCCGGACATCCATTTTTTCAGATGGCCTTCACTTAATGTGTTTTTGATCATTACCCCGATTCCATTCTCCTCGAGTATTTCTTTAATAAGTCCGGCTTCAACAACCGAACCCTCAAAAACAGATTGTATATCCTCGTCATTCTTCATCTTTTGCTAAATCTAATTTATTATCACAAACTTAGTAAATTGTATATTATCTGCCGACCTTGATTCGAGAATATAAAGTCCTGGTGTAAAGTTTTTTGCTGAAATAATGAAGTTTTTTGATTCAGGCTTAACTTTATATTCAGCTATTACATCTCCCTTAAAACTGATCAATTTTAATTGAATATTTTCCTTTGTTTCAGGATTTAATTCAAGTTTGATATAATCTGTGGCTGGATTTGGGTAAATCCGCCTAACAATCTTGTTCCTATAGTTTGATTCAGGCTCTTTTATCCCTATAGGCGAATTGGTATTATAGAAGATATAATTGCCTATGTCGTCATCCCAGTTTGTGATAACAATATCAGCATGCGGACTTAAAAAATACATTACATCCACTTTTTCTCCGGGCAAAATATTTTCTTCCAAAACAATCCGGTTTTTTCCCGGAATATGTTTAAAAGGAATAGCAATACAACCGTAAATAACATGATCAATCTTTTCAACATTTTGATGGGGAAGAATGATAAGATTACTGGTATCAATAAATTCATATGATAACAGTTGGCCTACAAAGGATTCTTCTCCTAGATCAGCCAGATGTATGGCTTCTACAACAGAATTGGTTGAAGATGTGTAAGAAGTATTCAACTCATAACCTTCTTCCGTTGCAAGGGCAATTTTCATGGGCTCCCACCATCCACCGTAAAGGAGGTCTGTGGAGTCATTCTCGGTTACATCATACAAATTGATACCGGAGCCCATGCCAAACCAGGTTGATTGCCAGTCTGCTGTTGTTGAAAATGGCTGACTGTTAAAAGTATATCGCCGTACCTTGCCATCACCGCCTAATTGGCTGTTATTGGTTATGACAATATATGATGAAACGGTTTCCCCGTTTTCGTTAAAGTTATACCCGACATCTACTGAATTCATATTATACGGGCCATCCGTGGAACGCCAGGAAGGATCAGCGGGGATACTTCCCAGGTTATCAGCCAAATATATTGCACATGCTGAATCCGTGCAAACAAAAACCAGGTCAAGAAAACCATTCAGGTCAATATCTATGAATTCAACATCGCTGGCGATCATTTGATTGCCGGATTCCCAGATATTGCCATCGCTGAAGTTTCCATTATCGTTGTAAAAGACCTTAGCATGATCCAAAATACCATAATAGGGCTCACCACAAGCGACCGCTATATCAAGATCGCCATCCCCATCCGCATCGCCGGCAGCACAACTAAAAGAGTAAAGGGGTTGGGATTCAAAAGAAGGAAGCGTCTCAAGTTCCCCTCCCTGGTTGTAATACACTTTAAGTTTCCCCGGGCTCGAAAAACCGGAAGTACCGATAAAAACGGATACGGCCACATCAAGCCAGCCATCATTATTAAAATCTCCCAGAGCAAGATGCCCGTGGTAATCAATATCCCCGGCTTCCCAGTCAGGCATTAACTCAAAATTACCCTCACCATCATTATAATAAACACTTACTAATTGCCTGGCCATATCATTGCCGTTGGAAACAACAATATCCTTGAAGCCGTCTCCGTTGATGTCTCCAAGTCCTAATCCGGTAGCAAACTGACCGTCAGCCGTGGATATCCAGTCAGGTGTTTGATGATAGGGAACCTCCTGTGAAAATAAACCTGAGCCAATTATCAATGCAAGCGAGAAGAGTATTAATTTTTTCATGATGGATTTTTGGTATAAATTTAATGAATTCGCTTGAGATTCGGGTATGGATTCCGGTAATTTTAAGGTAGTTGATAAATTCTCTTTACTTTTTTACCCGCTTACGGTTATAAATATTCAGGTTAATAATGGCATAGATCATGATGGCAGCACTGATCCATTGAATAATGGTGAGTTTTTGGTCATTGAAAATATAATCCAGTATAATGGCAGATAAGGGAAAAAAAAGTTCGCAAATGGTTGCAATAATAGCCCTGACCTTCTTTAAGCCGTAATAATAAAGAAAAATAGCACCGCTTCCGGTAGTAACGGCAATGATAATAAATATGATCCAGTTTGTTTGCGTTACCTGCCTGAACTGATTGAAATATCCCGCAACAGCTATGACCACAAGCATAATGAGGGTGGTAAAACCATACCTGTAAAATGTTGCTGTGTGAAATGAGTATTTATGCAATATTTTTTTGCTTAATACTGTTGAACTTCCAAAGGAAAATGCCGCCAATAATGCATAAAGGGCCGCATAAACGGTATTAGCTCCGGTATCAAGGTTGGGCGACTTTTGTCCGAAGGTTAGAAAATATCCTGCAACAATGGCCAACGATGCCCATACAAGATAGTTTTTTCCAAGCTTTTCTTTTAAAAAGATGGCTGCAAGAGCAATAGCAAAAACAGGTTGTAGTTTCTGCAGTAAAACAACAATGGTCAGCTCTTGAAAATTGACAAGAAATAAAGCTTTGACAATAGATAGCGTACCAATTGTTCCTCCAAGCAAGGCAATTAAAATCAGTATAACATAATCCCATTTGCTGAATATCTTAATATACTTGTATTGCCTGTAAAGAAAAGCATTCATCAACACAAAGGGAATAACATGAAGCAAGAATACAACAAAGCCCACATCAAGATTGTACAAACGCGGTGTAAGTACAATGCCATCAAAGCCCCATAAAATGGCAGAGATGCTTACAGCAATTGCCCCGAGTATTACCGATGATCTTGTTTTGTCCAAAAAAGCTTCCCGTTAAAATTTTGCGCAAAGATATGGTTTTTAGCATCATTGCAATCGCCTTATTGAATTTCTTTTGTAGATTAGCCAACTGATTTTTAAAGGATTTTGAGATGGAAATTGCATTGATCATACTTATTGTTGCCAGCGCTGCTTTGCTTGTAATTTCAAGATTTAAAAATCTGGTGCGGAATGATTTTTATCTTGAGAACCCTGATTATAAAACTGCTGCCAAATGTAAAGTCAATGATGTAGTGAGAATTGCGGGCTGTGAAAAAAACAGGAAAATATGTGTTTATTTCTCTGGTAAAAAGATCGGGTATATCCCGGAGGATTATATAAAAATTGTCAGCCGTTATTTACGCGAGAATGAAGAAGTAAAAGGTAAAATCATAAAGATCACAAAAGCCGGCATTAAAATTCATGTTGAGATGAAGGGACAGGTAGGGGATGTTATCAATTAGTGAATAATGAATTCAGTAAACAGAATACAGAATTTAGTAGATAGTTTAAATCTGCGTATTTTTATTTTCGTAAGTCTTTAAAATATGTTAAGTTTTTTATTTTTTATTAATTATTCCTAAAAATAGAGAAATATTGGTCTATTTCATCTCGTAATTCAATTCCAGCATTTTCGAAACTATTCAATAATTCATCATAAGTTCCTTTACCCCTAAAAAATTCCAAAATTCATCCGCAACTTTTAGTTCTTGGTTTAAGTCAAGCATGCCTTTTAAAGTCCATCGCTCATATGGCTTCGGTTCATATGGATTATATGGAATAGCAATTAAGGTGTTTACGTTTGCATTTTCATCCGAAGCTAATAACAAAGCAACCCATTCAAGTAAAGTACGTTTGAAATCTTTAAAGTTACTTATATTGGGTTTTGCCGTTTTAAGGTCAAAAAGAAAAATATTATTTTTTTTGTCTTGAAGATAAAGATCAACTTTCACTGTTTTTAATTCGTTCATTCTTCCTTTTTTACACACTTTTCTGATGGTTTCAATTTCTTGCTCTTTGTTAGGAGTCTTCCCCATTGTTAGATTATTTATTATTTCCTGAATAACATTTTGTGCCTCCTGACTTATTTTGTTTTGTAAAAGATATTGGGATTTAGCTACCTTGTATTTTGTTTTAGCTAATTCAACGGCAACAGGTTCAAATATAGATGTTCCAAATGATGTATTTAAAGAGTGGATAAAAGAGTATAATGCCATCCTGTCTTTTCCTAAAAGACGGTAATGAAATGGCATATTACTGGATTCTGGTTTATATTTTTGAAACTTGTTTCTTAGGCATGATTTAATTACATCCCTTATTTGTATTTTTTGATCAGAGCTTAAAGTCATTTGATTAGATTTTTACTATTTTTCTTTTAAGTGAAATATTGTTTCTGAATAAGCATTTTTGTTTTTCTCAGTTCTATTTAACACAGGCCTCCTGAATCTTTGAACTATTTTCATTCCGGCATTATTTGCAATCAATGGATATATTCTGAATTTGTCATTAGCAACTAAAAACACATTGAAATCAGGTGATAAAAATCGCTTGCAATTGTTTAATACATCCGATATACCTTTGATGTATTGCTCTCTTGCTTCTTTCCCCTTCCCTTTAAAAAGTGGACCAATTTCAAATTTATCTTTTCTTTCAAATCCATAAAGATCATAAGCATAGGCGTGCTGCTCATGATAGTCAATTAATCCTACATATGGAGGACTTGAAAACAAACCATTTATTTTTCTTTTATTAATTTTCTCAGCAAATGATGGATTTATAGTATTAATCTCTTTAAAAATATCTATATTTCGGGAGTCGCCTGTTAAACAGGTTTGGAATGTATTTGTTCGTAGTTTGTTGAAAAACGATAGTCTTTTAATAGTGTCATCACAATAACGTTCCCACCAACTTAGTATTGAAAATAATGGTTTGCATATTTTGCCATGTTTTCTACAATAATAGGTTGATGATACAGGTTCTTTTAAAGTGGCTAAATCTGCATGGGTGGTTGCACGGCATGATCTAATAGTACGGCTAAAAACAATCGTAGCTGTTTTTTTTGTGCTTACATTTTGAATTTTCTTAATTTGTTCAAAAACAAAATTAATTTCTTCTCTTACTGGTTTCAAGTACCATTTATCAATAAAATTATTAGAATTTTTATTCTGCAAAATTTGAATTCTATAATGATCTACCAAACTTGAAAATTTATTAAGAAATATCTTTTCTTTTTCTTTGCCATATTCATTCTCCTTTATTTCTCCGTTTCTAATTTTATGTTTGTATTCTGGTGAGGGAAAGTGTATGTTATTAAATTTGTTTAGTTCCTCTAATAACTTATTTTCGAAATCTGAATTGTTTTTATCTGATATAAACTCTTTCAATCGTTCTGTAATAGTTCTCAATGTTATGTAAATATCAGATAGGTCTGTTCTTTGAATTTTAACATTGCTAATAAGTGCATTGAACGCAGAAATATCTATTCCTATTGCATGCATACCTATTTCATTTGCCTGAACCAAAGTTGTGCCACTTCCACAAAATGGGTCAAGAATGATGTCTCCTTTATTAAAATATATTTGTTTCTTGAATTCATCTGTTTTATCATTCAGGAAGTATTCAACAAGCTGCGGTATAAATTTACCTTTATAAGGATGCAGACGATGCACATGCTTTGTTGTTTCAGCTTCCTTGAGATAATCAAAGGAAAGATGCCAATTTAAATCATCCCCAAGTTTTGCCTTCCAATTTGTTTCTCGTTTTCCATTGTATGAGTTTTTGTAATAATTAATTAATTGATTTTTGTCAACGAAAGTTGTTCCATTGTGTGTTTTTTTCTCAATTCGACCATAATTTATCAGATAAGAAATATTTGATGGGGTAACATTCCTGCATAAATAACTGGAGGCCCATTTACTTGCTTGGTTAATCGTCAGCAAATCCTGCATCTTAGTCTATCTTTTAATAGTAGCAAATACGCAAAGTTAATATTTTTAATTTTTTTATTAGTGTGAAATGATTTATTAATCTCTCAAAACATTATTATTCCAAGGCGGAACAGGTTTGCAATGATTGATCTTGTGCTCCTCTCGGCATAAGTGCATCTTACAAAAAATGATTTGCATTTTTTTTGTTAGATGAAGTATATTATAATCGTAATGTTTTGTTCTTTCCTTCATTGCATGACGATTGGTATTGAACTATGGAATTTTTAACTACTCCCCATGCTCCGTCCTTCTGATAATCTCATCCTGCAATTCCCTGGTCAGGTCAATAAAATAATCGCTGTAACCGGCAACCCGGACGATTAAATCGCGGTGTTTTTCCGGTTCTTTCCGGGCCTGTTTCAGTGTTTCTGCCGTCACAACATTAAATTGTATATGATGCCCGCCCATTTTAAAATAGGTGCGGATCAGGTGCAGAATGCTTTCCATTCCTTTGGTATCGTTGAAAATTTGAGGGGTGAATTTCTGGTTTAGTAAAGTGCCGCCGGTTTTATATTGATCTATTTTAGCTGCTGATTTCAGTACTGCAGTCGGCCCTTTGGTGTCCATTCCCTGCACGGGGGAAATACCTTCCGAAAGTGGTTCATGGGCTTTCCTGCCATCCGGCATGGCGCCCATCATGCTTCCGAAATATACATGCACTGTTGTTGGTAGCAAGTTAATCCTGAAATGTCCGCCTTTTGTATTTGGTTTTCCATCTGCCGCGTTGAAAAACAAATCAAAAACTTTTCTGGTAAGTTCATCAGCACAATCATCATCATTGCCGTATTTTGGGGTTTGGTATATCAAAATATCACGAACTTCTTCATGACCTTCGAAATTTGATTTCATAGCATCTTTGAGCATTTTAGCAGACAAGCTTTTCTTGTCGTAGAGATGGTGCTTTAGCGCTGCCAGTGAATCAGTAATGGACCCCATACCCACACCCTGTATGTATGATGAGTTGTACTTTGCGCCCCCTGCATTGTAATCCTTCGCATTATTTATACATTCGCCTATCAAAAGTGAAAGAAAAGGCACCGGAAGATGTTTAGCATATAATTGTTCAATGGTACGGTTTCCGGCAATTTTGATATCAATAAAATATTGAAGTTGTTTTGAGAATGCTTCAAAAAGCCCGTCGAAATCTTTGAATTGCTCCAATGGACCGGTTTGTAAGCCAACCTGTTTTCCGGATAGAGGGTCTTTTCCGTTATTGAGTGTAAGCTCAAGAATTTTTGGAATATTGAAATATCCAGTGAGTATATAACTTTCCTTTCCGAAAGCGCCGGTTTCAACACAACCGCTGGTGCCACCGTTGCGAGCGTCTATAAGTGATTTTCCCTGTCTTAACATTTCTTTGATTATTGCCTCGGTATTAAAAACCGAAGGCTGCCCGAATCCTGTTTGAATGATCTTCAGGGCTCTTTTAATATAGTCATCGGGATTTTTCTTACTCACCTGTATCATCGAACCGGGCTGCAACAAACGCATCTCCTCAATAACATCCAAAATAAGGTAAGTTAGTTCATTCACTGCATCATTACCTTTTTCATCAACACCGCCAAGATTGATCAGGGCGAAATCGGTATAGGTGCTGCTTTCTTTTGCCGTAACACCAATTTTGGGTGGCGCGGGATGGTTGTTGAATTTGATCCAGAAAGCCTGAAGCAGCTCTTTTGCTTTTTCTCTGGTCAAAATGCCCTTTTCTATGTCATTTTTATAGAAAGGATAAAGGTTGCGATCGAGACGTCCGGGATTGAATGAATCCCAGGGATTAACTTCTGAAATTACACTCAAATGAATAAACCAGTAATGTTGCAAGGCTTGCCAGAAAGATAGCGGTTTGTTGGCGGGAATCTGCTCACAATTATTTTTGATCTCACACAACTCGGCTTTTCTTTTCTCATCCTTTTCTTTATTGATCAGTTCATTGATTTTTTGAGCATACCTATTAGCATATATTATGACTGCATCTGCTGCAATATCCATAGCTTTAAGCTGTTCTATTGTTTCAGGTGTTTTGTTGTTTTTATTATTTAGTGAAGTTTGGATTTCGTTCTTAAGATCAAGAAAACCTTTTTTAAACATATCACCTCCAAGAACAGTATGCCCTGGTGCCCGCTGTTCCTGAAATTCCGTAAAAACACCGGCTTCAAACGCAGCTTTCCATTGCGGCTTCATTTTTGCAAAAATCTTTTCCCGCATGGTTTTGCCTTTCCCATAAGGGATGATCTTTTCCAGATATAGTTTTTTTGTTTTATCTGACACAGTGAAGGGTTGTTTTTTTCTGCTGTTCAATGTTTCCAGGTCATCAATACTGTGCAGGCAAATTTCAGGGTAAGTTGATGTAGCTTTGGGTTTTTCACCCCTTTCCCCAATGATCAGTTCATTTTCTCCCAGATATAATGATTTATTTTCAAATAAATATTTTAGCCATAAAGCCCGTTGTACAGGAACAGATTTTCTTTTTGGGATTTCGCTTTGGTAAAATTCAGTTAGCAATCTTGCCCGTTCATCGGATATTTCAGCCCTGGCTTCGAGACTTTTTTTTCGCAGTATATTGATCCTTTTGTTCATTTCCTTAGATGTTGACATGTAAGTTATTCTTTTTAAATAAATTAATAACGGAAGTAATATCCGATACGCTCTGATTTTTTCCCTTTAACTTGTATGGGATTTTCAAACGTTCATATTTTCCTGCCGCTGTTTTATGATATGGTAGCAAATCAATTGTGTATGTTTGTTTTAATGACTTCAGGAAATCAATGATTGATGTTATATTATTTGCTGTATCTGTGATTTCGGGGATCAACGGGATGCGAATTATGATTTTTTTTCCTGTTTCATCAAGAAATCTCAGATTCTTCAAAATTAAAGTATTCGGTACTCCTGTATATTTAAGATGCAGATCATTATCCATTAATTTGAGGTCGTATAAAAACAGGTCCGTTAAAGAGGCTATTTCCCAAATATTATGTCTGTCGGTATATCCCGAAGTGTCGATGGCTGTATGAATATTACTGCCTTTTGCTTCTTCTAAGATATCACAAAGAAAACCTGCTTGTGCCAGGGGCTCACCTCCGGAAAAGGTAACACCGCCATTAGATTCCTGATAAAATGCTTTGTCTTTCAGTATCTCTTTCATTAATTCCTTTACTGACATCCTCTCAATATTATCCTTTTCAGCATAACCATCTATAGCCATGCATTCCGGATTATGACACCACCAACATTGTAAAGGGCAGCTCTGAAAAAAAACAGTTGTTCTTATGCCCGGGCCGTCATGTATACTAAACCGCTGAATATTTGAGATGTATCCAATCATTCTTTTTGTGTGTTAAGTTAATAAAATCAGGTGAAATCTGGAAACGGAGAGTGTTGCTAATATATCCAGCATTCGTATAGGTGCCGGCAAAACCTGCCGTACATCTTGATATACATGTTATGTAAGCTGATGTTGTTCATTGTGGATGAATAATGGGGTAAAAATACAAAAAAACAAATAGCACACGAATGACACGGATAAAACGGATCGACAAGGTTTTTTTTTAATAATGCATTGTCATTCAAATACAGATTTTTGACAGTCATCGGATGACTTGTTAGTAGATTTCATTAAAGCAACTCAAATTTAAAACTGTAAATAAGGAAGTCATCCGATGACTTGCTGACAAATATTTGTAAGCAAATTAGTTCAAAACAATTTTGAAGCTTTTCTGGAAATTATGATTATTGATGACGATAAAGTGAATACCTTTTCTTTGTGTTTTTAGTTGGATTGTTAATAAACCATTTACGGATTTAGCTTCATAATCTCCAACAATTTGCCCGGTACTTGAATAATGTCTTGTCAGGTAAATCCCTTCCGGGATGTTATAAATATTAATGAAATCCGATGTCGGGTTGGGATAAACAACCGCTTTGTCATTTATTAATTCATCTTCTTTTATTGAAGTTGCATTATCCAAAACCGGCAGTATCAATTTTGAGGGGTAATCCTCCGAAAAATAAACCGAATTGTTTGCAATAAGCGTATCACCTGCTGTATACATGGGGCCACCGTTATTCAGGTTGCAATCAAAACGGGGATAGTTTGAGGAAGTTAAATCCAGCTTTATCTGATGGCCCGGCATAAAAGTATTGGCAAGAGAAGGCAGGCTGATCTCTGCCTGATAAATATTACCGGGGGTCATTACTGCTGTATCATCTGCATAATAGCCATCCCTGAAACGCATTCTTCTGATACCCGAGTATAGTAACATCGAGCGTCCGTCAGGATATACATCCGTAAGACGAATCGCAAAATCCGTATCTAACCTGTCAGAAGAAACATACAATAAAAGCTTAGGTTGCCCGGTTATCCGAACGGGATTTTCAAGTGTTTCCGTTGAAAATATAAGAATGTCATCCCTGCTTTCAACACCGGGCGCCTGATTATAAGGGCCTTGCTCAAGGTCACGGTGTAGTGTTGCTCCGCCAATGGTAGGCGAGGGATCAGTCGGATCATAAGTAAAAGAAGCGTAAAGGTTTTGTTCGTTGGGAAAATCTGTTTTTAGTTTCCCGTCAGCATGCAGATACCATGATTGATGCGTTGTATCCTCCAAAGGCCATGCATCCTGATATGACCAAAGATTCTCACCCATCTGGAACATGGTGGTGGTTGGCCTGCTGTCCCATCCATTCTGGATTCCCTGTAGATGAAAATCAAAAAACATCCTTGCCAGTGAATCGCTCCATGATTCTGCTTCCGGATAAGTTAATTCCCCTTGATCCTTTTGGCCAATGCTTCCGTGTGCCCAGGGGCCGAACAAGAGTTTATGATCTCCGGCCGGTGACTCTGCTTCAAGTCCTTCAAAAAAAGTAAACATTCCATTGATGTTATGATCATACCATCCGCCAATCATAAACATAGGGACCTCTATTTTGTCGGGATACCAGGTAAGAAAATTGTAATACCACCATGCCGTATCCTTTACAGGATGATTATTCAAAAACTGTCCGATTCCAAATCCCAGGCTGTCGAGTTGCTCAAAATACTCTGTGCGTTTTACGCCACCTGGATAATAATCAAGGTATTCGTATTGAGGCGCTGCAACAAGAGGAACGCAACATACCAAACCATCAGGTTGCTCGCGGGCTGTTTGAAATTGTATTTTTCCCAGGGCTGATGCGCCCCAGGTGCCTGTTTTGCCATCCGACCAGTCTTGCTGTGTGATCCATTCAACAACATCATAGCCATCTTCCCCGCGGTTGACATCTAAATCGCATGCAGCAGCCGAACCATAAAAACAACGCCAGTCAACAATTACAAATGCATAAGCGCTGCTGTCTATATTTGATCCGATTCCCATTGGTAATCCCAAATACCGGTAAAACTTTCTGTTATATGGTGTTTGAATTAATATACAGCTAAAGGCTTCCTTTTTAGTTGACTCAGGGAGATAAATGTCTGCAGCCAGGCTTTTCCCATCACGCATAGGGATAGAATCAATAATAGGTTCCAATACTTGCCCAAAACTTACTGATGAGAATATGATCATTGAAAATACCTGAATCCTGATAAGTGTAAGTAATCTCTTTTTCATTGTTTTCTTTTTATGATTGAAGTGTCAATGCAGGGTTAAATATAATATGAATCCGATACATTTTCCCGATTTAAGGGTTTCTTTTTTGTGATTTTTGTGTTTTGGGGATTTCACGGCAAGAATAAATATTTTCAAACACAGCAATTCACTACTTTTGCATTTTCAAACAAACAAAACTGTGTTTCTGCAAAGATTGGCATTGAATGATAAGGAGCGAAGAACCTTCAGCTTGCATACCCTTTATACATCCATCGAAGGGATCATCCTTGGTGTTATTGTCTTGAATGAATTTGTTTTCCTGAAAAGCCTGCATGGTTCCAACTACCAGATGAGCTTTTTGTTTCAGTTCAGTATGCTGGTTTTTACCTTTCTTATTTTGTTTAATGAGTTTATCAAGCGGGTTCAAAACCGTAAGAAATTATTGCGGATTGTTGGATTTGTTACACGAGCGCCACTGTTGCTTTTGATTTTCTTTCCCCATAATGAAGCCGCTATGGAAGGCGATTCCATATTTCATTATATATTTCTGGGAATATTCCTGGTTTATTATTTTGGCAACCCTGTCATTTATCCTACTATCAATTTCTTCCTGAAGTCAAATTACAGGCATCAGAACTTTGGAAAATTATACAGCTATTCCACTACCCTGAATAAAATCATTTTGCTGGTAACCACCTTTATTTACGGGCTTTTACTTGATTATGATAATTATATTTACGTGTATGTATTTCCTGTTATTGCTGTGCTTGGGATAATATCAGTTTATATGTTGTCAATGATAGAATATCCCAGGGAAGAATTGCCGGAAAAAAGGAAAACTTTCCGGAAATCGGTTGTCGACAGTATTTTGAATATGTTTGGGATATTAAAAGAAAACAAAGCATACCGCCATTTTGAGATTGCGTTTATGTTATACGGTTTTGCTTTTATGATCACCTATACCGTGATCAACATTTTCTTTTACGAAGCCCTCAACCTGAATTATACTTCTGTTGCCTTTTACAGGAATGCATATAATATTCTGGCTATAGTTTTGCTGCCTTTCTTCGGGAAATTGCTTGGGAATATTGATCCGAGGAAGTTTGGTGTGATTACTTTCCTTTCGTTAATGTTGTATATTTTCTTTTTATCCCTGACGGAATACGTACAGGGCAATTTTGAATTCTTCAACGTAACCATGTATTACACCCTGATCTTTTACATTTTATTTCATGGCGTGTTTGCAGCAACGATGGTTTTGTTATGGAATATCGGTTCGGCATATTTCGGGCCGGCATACCAGGCCGGAACCTATCAATCCATTCATCTTTCCTTAACAGGAATACGCTCAATTTTTTCTCCCTTGCTGGGAGTGGTTTTTTATGAAATGTTCGGGTTTACAGTCACCTTTGCCATTGCTATTTCTGCCATACTGATCGGGATTTATGTGTTGATGTGGTCGTACAGGAGGGAGCGGAAAGTAGGGTGATTTTGGTCATTGTTTAATATAGTGATTGTCAAAACAAAGAACCACAACAACAATAACGTAGCGGTTGGATTATTTTTACTATTTTATAATCCACATTAAACTACTTGATTTAAAACTTATCAGGTATAAACGAATGTATACATAAAGGCCTGACAGGGTTCTGAACCCTGTCAGGGATTTGTATAGCAAGCCAATACCTGGTAAAACAAAGGAGTGGGATAAATAAATTCTTCCGGTGAAGTGCCTCGGAATATTAAGCAGAAAGGGGATGATTATTTGTAGTTATTTCTTGCAAACCCATTATCTTTTATTTACCTTTACTTTATGTTTTAATACAAGTTTTACATATTATTCATTATTTAAATCATTGACAATATTACGGGCAATTGCTTTGCCTATGGATCCGTATGCTCCGGTTACTATAAATATTTTCTTCATAAATGTAAATATAAAAAATCTGAAAAGGATTTCAAAATATACATATTAAATGCTTTAACAAAAAAATTGTATTTACTCAAGCTTCAGATGTTTCATGATAAGAGCAACTGGTAATACAAATTGTTATTTAGAATTATTTTAATTAACTTTGCTTCAACAAAAGAAATGCTAATTTGTTATAGCTAATTGATTGATAACAGTAATCCTTACTATGAAAACCGAAACAAAAACAAAAAAAGCAACTTCCCAAAGCTTTGAACCGGAATATAATAAGCAAGAAATTCTTGACGATTATCGAATTGCAATCGAAAGCCGTCAGCTTAGTTTGCTTGGACGAAGGGAAGTATTGACCGGTAAAGCCAAGTTTGGAATTTTTGGCGATGGCAAGGAAGTCCCGCAGCTTGCTATGGCAAAAGTTTTCAAAGAAGGCGACTGGAGGTCCGGTTATTACCGCGACCAGACTTTCATGTTCGCTACCGGTATGATGACACTGGAAGAATTTTTTGCCCAGCTTTACGGAGACACCGATATTAAATACAATCCGCAGATGGCCGGCAGGGTGATGAACAATCACTTTTCATCCAGATCGCTTGATGATAAAGGTGAATGGAAGAACCTGGCAAAACAGAAAAATTCCGCTGCCGACACCTCCCCCACTGCCAGTCAAATGCCACGTTTACTGGGACTGGCACAGGCATCAAAATCATACCGAAACATTCAGGAATTAAAGGATTTTAAAAAGTTTACGAACAATGGCAATGAGGTTGCTTTCGGAACCATCGGCGATGCCAGTAGCGCAGAAGGCCATTTCTGGGAAACCATCAATGCTGCGGGTGTATTGCAGGTTCCGCTTGCAGTTTCGATCTGGGATGACGGATGGGGAATTTCCGTGCCAAACAAATACCAAATCACAAAATCCAATATTTCGGAAGTATTAAGTGGTTTTAAGAAGAATGAAAGAGATGATGGTTTTTTGATCTATCGGGAGAAAGGCTGGAATTATCCTGCTTTAAATAAGATGTATAAGGAAGGTATTGATAAGTGCAGGAAAGAACATATTCCGGTAATATTCCATATCACGGAACTCACACAACCCCAGGGACATTCAACTTCAGGTTCCCATGAAAGATATAAAACAAAAGATCAGCTACAATGGGAAAAAGACCATGACTGCATCCTGAAGATGAAAGAATGGATATTACATGAAAAGATCGCCACAAAGACCGAACTGGAGAAAATTGAAAAAGAAGCTGCAAAACGCGCTAAAGAAGCCAGAAAAAACGCATGGAATCATTTCATGAATCCCATGCGAAAAAAGCAAAAAGAATTTATTGACATGGTGGATGTAACAAGCTGCAATTGTGCGAAAACAGCTAAGATCGAGGCCATCAAAAAAGAGCTTGGCCGTGTTGGTGAACCTATCAGAAAAGACATCATGTCTTCGGGCAAAAAAATATTGAGATTGATCTGCAATCAATGCAGTAATCCCGAGAATTCCCTGAAAACCAATGTTACAAACTGGCTCAACGATGAAATGAAGGAAGGTACGGAGGCATACAACTCCCATCTTTACAGTGAATCAGTTTTTTCGGCCGTAAAAGTAGAAGAGATTAAGCCTGTTTATGATGACGAAACAGCAGAAGTTCCCGGCAGGGAAATATTGAATAAAAACTTTGACCATATCTTTTCAAAAAATCCGGAAGTGATCATGTTTGGAGAAGATGTTGGCAAAATTGGCGGCGTAAACCAAACAGCAGAAGGATTGCAGGAAAAATACGGTATTCACCGTGTGTTTGACACCGGAATCCGTGAAGCAACAATCATAGGGCAGGGAATTGGTATAGCCATGCGAGGACTTCGACCCATTGCCGAAATCCAATATTTCGATTACCTGCTTTACGGCTTGCAGGTATTAAGCGATGATTTGTCTACCCTGCAATACAGAACCAGGGGAGGGCAAAAAGCGCCTCTCATTATCAGCACCCGCGGGCACAGACTGGAAGGTATCTGGCATGCCGGCTCACCGCTTAGCATGGTAATCAATTCTATCAGGGGTATGCATGTACTGGTCCCAAGAAATATGACACAAGCTGCAGGATTTTACAATACCATGCTGAAATCGGATGAGCCTGCACTGATCATCGAACCACTGAATGCATATCGTCTGCGTGAAAAACTACCTTCAAACA